>JACUTT010000036.1 GCA_014859655.1 Campylobacterales bacterium | reverse complement strand
CTTGGGAGTGGATAATCATATGGGCACCTCTAAAAACCCCAACTGCCTTCAGAGGAAAAAAGAGAGATGAGATTGTGCAGAACTTTTCTTGCACCCCAAGGGTATTTGTCCCTTCGGTCGGGCAAATCATAGCCGTAGCTATGGTGATAGAAAATTGTGTGCAAGATTTCTCTCTTTTCTTCCTTCGGGCGATAGAGAGATGCCCACACTCCGCGTTGCCCCTTCTTGCCTTAGCTATGGCTAAGGCAAGAAGGGTCGCCTTGATTGTGAACATCTCTCTATCGCTAAAGGCAACTGGGGTTTTTAGAGGTGCCCATATATCTATTGCTGCTATATGCGTTCCCAACGAGGACGTTGGGAACAATAGAATTTAGTTTAACTGACAGCCAATACTATCGAACGTGCCCTCATCAGAATCATTGACCCAAGTGCCACTCAACATATTAGTTTCGGGAGCAAGAACACCCATAATACTTGCTCCCAGCGATGAAGTTGCAGTTAGTCTGTTGTTTACCATACGCCCTCTTACAGTAAATTCTTTGTTTAAGATTGGACTGTATCCTATACCGGCGATATTGTTTGAGGCATCCATATCAAATGTCAAATGGCCCTCATCAACTATTCCCTGATATGCTGCGGTAAAACGGTACTTTGTATCTAGCGCTCCTCCCAGTCTCGAGCCTTTAAATGTACCGGATACACCTGAGTTTGACCATGAGCCAGAGACGGAGTTTAATGAAAAAGAACCCGAAAATATTGAACCAAATGAGCCGTAGCTAGATGTAAATGTTTTAGCTTGATCCAAAGATAGAGGCGCATTGCTGGAAAAACGATCTGCTGATTGCAAGCCATCACTCTTTGTTAAACCATATATATTTCCTGTACTTGGGTCTACTATGGCAGTGAAGTAGCCGGTATCTCCTCCGGAAAAAGTTCCTTTAAATGCACCAGAATCAATACATCGCAAAGTTGATGTGTAATGTGCTTGAGCGGAGGTGCTCTCAGGTAATAAATAAACGCCAGGAATGGAGGAAAGGTCATTTTGTATTGTAGTGAGTTGAGTCGCAATGTCGGAAGAACTAAAATCAACTTGAGCCCAATCTTTTGCTTGCATTCTGACATCGTTTGTAATAGTTATTCCATTTGAGGCATCACCATCAAAGTCAAGTAGCATTAGAAAGCGTACGATATTTAATACGTGCGTATCATTAATGGTTCCATTGTCAACTAAGTCGATAGGGGATATTACTCCTGCACCGGTTGCGCTACCGATAGTTATGCCGCCTATGCTAAAAGTGACCAGACTTCCTATTTGATAAGTGAATCTACCATTTTGGTCAGTTGTGCCACTTGATGAACCTGACGTATATTGTATGCCATCAACCTTGCTGTCAGTAAACACACCTGTTGCGGTACCTGGCGTGCTGCTTCCACCACCTCCGCATCCAATCAAACCAAAACTGAGAGCAGCAACCGCTGCTACAATCAAACCTTTACTACATTTTTCCATTTTACATCCCTTAAAGTCGTGTAAATTTAAAAATAGCCCTATAGAACTCAGCACTATGAACGATTGATCAGAAACAATACAGAAGATAACCTTTCATAACAATTAAGTGCTATAGGGCTTGTTATATGAATGATATTGAAATCGCAGAAAAACATAAGATGATAGGTCGTAATGTAGCAATATTTCGGAAGAGAAAAGGCTTGAGCCAATTAGAACTATCTCTAAGCTTAGGCCATAAAAGCGTCTCCATCGTAGCCAGTGCAGAGCGATTTTATAAGGGCAAGCACTTCAACATCGAGCATTTATTAAAGATATCAGATATATTAGGTGTTCCCATCTCTGTTTTTTTTGAGCCAGAAATAGGATCTGAGAACTAAAATTAAGGGGTCAGGTGACAAGTATAAATTTTCTCTTATTCCCTCTGCTTTTCTGCCCGTCAGCGAAGCGAGCCCATCTATACATCATCTCATCCACTGTTTAACCTGCGTTAACTAAAATTTTTATGTTGATGTTGACTTTGTGCGGATGCTTACTCTGGTTGACAACAGATTTGAAAACGATGATTTTCTTAATGCCCCGAAACGGATTATGGTAGAGAAGCCTGTGTGCATGCTTGTCTACAAGTTTTAAACTCCGTCTTCCTTCCGCTCTTTCCTCTAAAAATACAATATCCTTGATTGACTTTGACTCAACCTTTGTGATAAAATGCCTGTTAAAGAATATAGATATTTTTAAGGCAGCACAATGAGTAAAAGTTTGTACGACACCCTGGACGTCCCATCTTCTGCAAACGAAGCGGAGATCAAAAAAGCCTACCGAAAATTGGCACGTCAATTTCATCCCGATGTCAACAAAGACCCCAATGCGGAAGAAAAGTTCAAAGAGGTCAATGCCGCCTATGAGATACTGAGTGACAAGAGCAAGCGTGCCCAGTACGATGCGCACGGGGATTCGATGTTCGGCGGACAAAATTTCCATGATTTTGCCAGAGGGCAGGGCGGAAATGTCGATCTGGATGAGATCCTGCGCGGTATGTTCGGCGGTGGCGGTGGTGGTTTCAGCGGTAGTTTTGGCGGCGGCGGTTTCGGACAGCAAAGCGTAAACCTTGATATCGAAACTAACATCACCATTCCCTTCTCGGTTTCTGTTATGGGCGGCAAGCACGCTGTTTCGATGCACGGCGAGAGTTTCGACATCAAGATCCCTGCGGGGATAAAAAACGGAGAGAAACTCCGTGTGCGCGGAAAAGGCAAGGATATGGGCGGCCAGAAGGGTGACCTCTACCTTATCATCAAAGTCGCACCGAGCAATGAGTATGAGCGCGAAGGCGACGATCTGGTTAAGAGCTTTGACGTTCCCCTCAAGGCTGCGCTCTTTGGCGGAAAGGTCCTTGTGCAGACCCTGGAAAAAGAGATAACCCTCAAAGTCCCTCAAAACACGAAGAACGGTCAGCGTTTCCGTGTCAAAGATATGGGCGCGCTTAACCGCAAGACAAACGAAAAAGGGAGCCTTTTTCTGCGTGCCAATATCATTCTGCCTTTGGTCGATGCGATGGACGACGAGTTGAAAAAAGTGCTTCAAGAGAAGTTGAGCGAAACTGTATAAGGAGTAGGCTATGCATCACTATAACGAACCCGTATATCTGATAAGTATCGTTGCGAAGATCTTAAACATCCATCCTCAGACCCTGCGCCAGTACGAGAGAGAAAACCTTATCGAGCCCTCACGCTCGGGCGGGCGGATCCGGCTCTACTCCCAGCGCGACATCGACCGCATCAAGATGATACTGCGCCTGACGCGTGACCTTGGTGTCAATCTGGCCGGCGTGGACATCATCCTTCGTCTAAAAGACCATATTGAAGTCTTGGAGCAGGACGTCAACGACTTGACCCATGAGCTTCACAAGACAAAACAGGGTGGCGGCGTTCCCTCCAACAAGACACTGGTAACGAAAAAAAGTATTTATGAGCTGGTGATCTTCGAGGGGAGGTAGTTCACAGGTGTGTGCTATAGCAGGCAACGGAGCGAAAACTCTGCGCCAAAATCCCGATTTACTCTTTTAGACGTTTGATCTTCGCTCCGAGCTTTTGCAGTTTTTTCTCCAAGCCTTCATACCCGCGATCAAGATGATAGATACGGTGTACATTTGTCGTGCCCTCGGCAACAAGCGCGGCCAGGACGAGTGCGCTCGATGCGCGCAGGTCGGTCGCCATGACATCCGCGCCGACAAGGTCTATCTTTCCGGCGATCGTAGCAGAGTTACCCTTGAGCTTGATGCTTGCACCCAGACGCTGCAACTCACTCACATGCATAAAACGGTTCTCAAAAAGGCGCTCTTCGATGATGGAAACTCCTGTCGCCTGAGTGCAGAGTGTGAGAAACTGCGCCTGCATATCGGTAGGGAAGCCCGGGAACTCCTGGGTTGTGACATCGATGGCCTTGATCTGTTTGGCTGGTTTGAGTGTGATGGTGTCGGGAGTGATGTCGAGGGTAAAACCCATCTGCTCGAGTTTGGAGATCAGCGCTTCGAGATGGTCGGCACGGACCTTCTTTACGGTGACTTCTGAGTTGGTGATGGCTGCCGCACAGAGATAGGTTCCCGCCTCGATCCGGTCGGGAATGACACTGAAGGGCGCGATCTCAACGAGACGACGGTCGGTTCCGTAGATGATGAGTTCAGTCGTTCCGATCCCGTCGATGCTGATGCCGCTGCTTTTGAGCACCTGGCAAAGCTGAACGACTTCAGGTTCAAGGGCGGCGTTGGTGATGATGGTCTTACCCTTGGCTAGAGCGGCCGCCATAACGATATTTGCCGTTCCGGTCACGGTGATCTTGTCAAAAACGATGTGCGCACCCTTGAGTCCGTTTGGCGCTTTTGCCAGCACGTAACCCGCTTCTATGGAGATCTCCGCACCCATCTGCTCCAGAGCTTTTAGATGCAGATCGATAGGGCGCTGTCCTATAGCGCAGCCGCCCGGCAAGGAGACCTCGCAGTGTCCGAAGCGTGCCAGAAGCGGTCCGAGCACAAGGATAGAGGCCCGCATCGTCTTGACGATATCATAGGTCGCTTTGGTGTTGGTCAGACAGCAGGTATCGACCTTGACGCTGTTGTTTTTTATATCGACAGTTGCTCCGAGGTTTTCGAGAAGTTTCAGAAGGGTCTTGATGTCGACCACATTAGGGATATTGTTGATAGTGACTTCGTTGCTGGCCAGAAGCGTCATCGCGATAAGAGGCAGGGCTGCATTTTTGGCCCCGGCGATCTCGACGCTTCCGCTCAGTTTTGTCGGTCCTTCAATCTGTAAATAATCCATAAACATCCTAAATAAAAAAAGTTTGTCATTATAGTAAAAGCAAGGTTAAATAATGCCAAATTCCGGACTCTTCTTCTCGTCTGTATTTGCGCAGGAGAAATTTTCTATGGTATAGAATATGCTTATATATAAAAATATGAACCCAAGGGAAGCCCGTGAGCAGTGCACTCGACAGACTTAAAGCATTAACCAGCAAGATCTCAAGTTTTGAGACAGCCAGAAAAGAGAATATGCGCCTGCTCAAAGAGCTCTACGTCTACTTGAAGATAGATGAAAAGATCCCCGATTTTGAATCCCTGTTCGCGTACAAGGCGATGAACGTGACGGGTCTGTCACTGCAGGCCGAAGACCTGGGTGCTATCAAAGAGAACCGCTACGTTCAGGTGATCTGCATCGCCTATGACAAGGCGGCAACGTCCAAAAAGTCCACAAATAGCTCTTTGGGTTATTTTGGAAAGTCGGATACAATTGACGAGGCCTTGAAAAAAGCGATCGTCAAGTTTATCCTCTGCTGGCGTTTTGAAAAAAGTTTTATGACGCTGGAGCACTACCACGATATGATTTGTCAGGTCAACAATGAAACCGAGTAGAATGTTTTATCTTAAGCTCTATCTTTTTTGGGCGGCGTGGGTAAGCATACGTGCACTTTTGTATGCCGCTGTCTTCTCATTAGCCGCCGCAGCGGCAGTGTACGCTTTGAAGGGGTTTGCGCCCTTGCACAAGGCTACATTTTTGGCACTTAGAGAGATCGTCCTCTTCAGTTTCCCCGTCGCCTTCAGTCTGAGTTTTATAGTGGTTTTACTTCTTGTTTTCAGAGCACTCTTTGTGCAGAAGATAGATGGGTTCAGGTTTGAGCTTGACAGCTGCGCGGGTGAAAAGATCGAGAAACCGCTGCTCTCGGATGTGACGGGGATCTGGCGAAAATGGCTTTTTATCACCATCTGGGTCATCCTGATTTTTATGGTGCTTTTTTTGGGTCTTTCCACCTTTGTTTTCGGGAGTTTTCCGCCGCTCTCCTGGCTCAACGGCTGGAGTCTGTACCTGCTTGTAATGACACTGGGCGGAGCTGTCTTTGTCTACGTCGTGCATAAGTGCACAAAGATAAAGATACGCAATGCCTAAGCTTCTTTTTGTCGATGTGGAGACGACCGGGCTCGAAGAAAAAGACCGGATCTGCGAGCTTGCACTCATCGTTCAAGACGCTGCAGAGACAACGGTTGCCTCTTCGCTGTGCAAAAGTCCCAAAAAGATAGGCACGGCTGCTATGGCAGTGCACCACATCACAAACGAGTGCATCAAAGACGCCTTGCCCTGTGCTAAGACGGCAGTTTATGCGCTGCTTGAAGAGCAAAATACGCAAGAGAATGTACTGATCGGGCACAATGTCAGGTTCGATCTATCCATGCTTGAAAAAGAGGGCTTTGCAGTGCGGCTTAAGATCGTCGATACCCTGCGTTGCGTCAAGGCTCTGATCCCCGAGTGCGAGCAGTTCGGTCTTCAGTTTTTAAGGTACGAGCTGGGACTCTACAAAGATGAGGCGGTGGCACACGAACTCGGCATCACACTCTCTTCGCACCGAGCGCTCAGCGATGCATGGCATCTGAAACTTCTGTATGAGCATCTGCTGGACTACGCCTGCCTTGAGGAGCTCATAAAGATCAGTTCAAAGCCGGTTCTTTTGCAGAAGCTTCCTTTTGGAAAATATGCTGGACGCTATATCGAAGAGATAAGCGAGAAAGACCCGGCCTACCTGCACTGGATGATGGGAAATATAGAGGATATGGACGAGGATCTATCCTACAGTATAGGACGCTATCTTGGTCTTGATGGCTAGTTACTTCTCGTATGTCATAATGGACCACATGAAGGATTGGATATCGATCATATCCTTTGGCTCAAGCGCATGAAGCTTTTGTTTGGTGTAGCTTGAAAACCGGAGGATACGTTCGTAGGTTCTCCAGTTGATTCGAGGAGTAAATGCGATATTAAAGGCACTCATCGTAGCAACAGCCTGGGTGACGTTGGGCTTAACAAACATATACTTTTGTGGAAATACAAGAAAAAGAAAGTACGTCGCGGTAGTCCATTTGTCTATCTCAATGGACTTCAGGGTTCCAGCCCATTCGTCAAACCGGCTTTCCATCTCGTCACTCCCGTACAGAAGTGCAAAAAGGCTGATGGCAAACTCTTCCTGGGCTGCCTCTTCTTTCAGTCCCTCGCGCAAGGCTGTCTTTTCATTGGGCAGAAGAAGCGTTAGTTTGTTGGTGAGTTTTAAGACATTTGCGCTTATCTCTTCAAAGGCTTTTGCCTCAATTAGCTTTTCTAGTTTTTTTTGATCAAGAAGCTCGGAGGCGAGGAGGTGTCCCTCTTCTTTGTGGGTACGTTCGCGCTGAATGTACTTGGGATCACTAAAGCCCTGCGGAAACTCCTGAATAAAATTCTCCTGAGAAAGGGCAAGGTTCTGGAAAGAGCCTTTTTTGTCCTCTTCGAGATCACCTGCGCTTAGATTCTCAAAGATAGTGCTCTCATGCTCGAGTAGTTCTGATTCGCTTAGAGGATTGTTTTTTCGGTAAAATTTGTGATAACCGCTGTGTTCGAAGAAGACCTCTGCAAGTTCTTGATTGATAATATTGATTACTTTTCCAAGTCCCCATTGTGGCATTTTTTTGTTAATTACATACTGGTTTTTTTTTAAGGTCATTGTATTCCTTGGGGTCGTAGAGTGCTACATTATATCTTATCTATCAGCAAATATGATTTTAATTGTAAAATATATTCATATTTAAAGCTTCTAGGTGCAAAAGCAGGGGTTTTTATTCTATGATATGCTCGTCATTCAAACCGTAGATATCACTGTCTTCGATGGCGTTTTCCTGAAAATATCCGATGCGCTCTTCGGCAACTTCGAGGTTTCCGGAGCGGGCGATGTGAAAGACAGCGTCTCCCTCCTGCACCAAAGGGATCTGGCTTTTGCCGATGATGATTCCGTCAAATGCAGACATCAGCGTAAAGCTTCGCTCGCCCAGAGGTTCATCTATAAAGGCGATGATCTCGCCCTCTTTGACAGAGTCCCCCAGCGCCTTGACGGTACGCAGCATCCCGCTTTCTGTTGCTCTCAGCCAGCTGCTCTCTTTGAGGATGAGCGGAGTTCTGTAGCGTTTTTTGAGATTGGGAGGCAGCATCTGCAGCTCTTTGAGTACATTGATGATGCCTTTGACCCCGATCTTTATTGAGGTGTCGTCAAAACGCAGGGCTTCGCCTGCCTCATAGAGCAGGATGGGCACGCCGTTCTCCTGGGCCTCTGCCCGCAACGAGCCGTCTCTGAGTTCTGAATGCAGGATGACCGGTGCTTCGAAGGCCTTGGCTAGTTTTAGTATC
The DNA here is from genome assembly GCA_014859655.1 of Campylobacterales bacterium. Lineage (GTDB taxonomy): Bacteria > Campylobacterota > Campylobacteria > Campylobacterales > Sulfurimonadaceae. Next base: position 12,004 of record JACUTT010000036.1, on the reverse strand, counting down.
TTTTCATTATGGATATTGGTGCGGATCTGAGGAAGATTTGAACGGTGGATGGCTCCGGTATGCAGGTCGATGCCGTAATCACATTTTTTGACGATCTCATCAAAAAAGATCTTGGCAATACGCGCGGCCAGAGAGCCCTTGGTCGAGCCCGGAAAACTGCGGTTGAGATCTCTTCGGTCGGGAAGATAGCGTGAGAGGGTATTGAGCCCGTAGACATTGACTACCGGTACGAGAATAAGGGTTCCCTTGAGTTTTTTCAGTATCTTGAGCTTCTTTAGCCTCCGTATGATCTCTATGCCGTTGAGTTCGTCGCCGTGAATGGCAGCACTGATAAAGACAGTTGATCCTGCCCCTTTGCCCCGAAGAACCTGAATGGGGATAGAGGCCGGAAGATTGTAGAGATTGGGCAGTTCGATATCTATGTTTTTGATGCATCCTTGGGGAATATCAACATTGAATATTTGTAGAGTTTTGTCTTTCATATCAACCTCTGAAACGCGAATTCTCCTGTACAATAAGAAGAAATTTAGTGTAGAATGTTAGCACAATTTCTATCACAAAGGAGAGCGTATCAAAAAGCTTATTATCGGCCGCAATGAGTACGTCTCGATCCCGGATCTTGAGTTTTTCGATATCGATGCCAAGATAGATACCGGAGCCTTTTCCTGCTCGATTCATTGTGACGATATTCACCTTGACGAGAAGGGAATGGTTCATTTCAGGCTGCTTGATGATTCGCATCCGAATTATCATGATAAAATGATCGTAATGCCTGTGCATGAGATACGTCATGTGAAAAGTTCGAATGGAACGATAGAAGAGAGGATATTTATCAAGACAAGGCTTGAGCTCTACGGTCAAAGACTTGAAGCCGAGCTCTCTTTAACGGACAGAGCCAGCATGAAATACCCCATGCTTATCGGAAGAAAGTTTCTCGAAGGGCACTTTCTCGTCGACGTCGCTTTAACCTACCAATCTTTAAAAAACCAAAAGGCATAAACCATTATGAAAGTCTATATTCTCTCCAGAAAAGCCTCTTTATACTCGACAAAAAGACTTTATGAAGCAGCAAAATCAAAAGACTGGGATGTCCGCATCCTGGATTACCTTAAGTTCAGTATCGAAATTATAAAAGGCGAATTGACGATTCACTACAACGGTGAAGTGCTGGAGGCTCCGGACGCTATTATTCCGCGCATCGGGGCAAGCCGGACATTTTACGGCACCGCGATGGTTCGCCACTTGGAGATGATGAATGCCTTCAGCGTCGCCGGCTCTTTGGCCATCTCGCGTTCGCGTGACAAGCTTAGAAGCCTGCAGATCCTTTCGCGACAGGGTGTGGATATGCCAAAGACGGTTTTCGCCTCCAACAAATCAAATGCCAAAGATATCATAAAGCTTATCGGCGGCACCCCTTTGGTACTGAAGATCCTTGAAGGGACTCAGGGCGTGGGTGTTGTTCTGGTAGAGACCCAAAAGGCGGCCAAATCGGTCCTGGACGCTTTCTACGGCATGGATGTGAACCTGCTTGTCCAGGAGTTTATCGAAGAGGCCGGAGGGGCGGATATCCGGGCTATCATCGTCGATGGCGAGGTCGTCGGTGCGATGAAACGTCAGGGCTCCGAAGGGGATTTCCGCTCCAACCTTCACCAAGGCGGAAGCGCTACGATCCATAAGCTCTCCAGAAAAGAGAAGTCAGTCGCCATTGCCGCTGCAAAAGCGATGGGTCTTGGCGTCTGCGGCGTCGATATGATAGAGTCCAAACGGGGGCCTCTGGTCATGGAAGTCAACTCATCCCCGGGGCTAGAAGGCATAGAAAAAGCAACGGGCATTGATATTGCCGGAAAGATCATGGACTATATCGCAAAAAATGTCACTCCCGAGGAGCCGATCAAGCAAAGACGCGGACGAAAAGACAAGATCGGGGCATAAGGGCCTCCGCTTTTTACCTGCCCCCCCCCATTCCCGAAAAACATTCCTCAAAAATATTTTTTCCGTTATACTTTATTTCTAACTTCACAGTGGGATAAAGGCTTTATATGGACGCTGCTACAGCGATCGAGATTCCTGAGAACATACATACGCTGGGGGTTGAAGATAGCCTACGGATCTTGCAGACAAGCACCAATGGACTCAGCCGTGAAGAGGTGCAAAAGCGCCAGGCACTCTTTGGACACAATATTTTAAAAGAGCATAGAGCGAGCCGGCTTGCGATTTTGCTCGGGCAGTTCACGTCGCCGCTGATCTATATCTTGCTTCTTGCGGCAGCGGTCTCCTACCTCGTCGGCCATTTAGCGGATGCCCTGATGATAGCGCTGATCGTCCTTGTCAACACGCTTCTGGGCTTTTGGCAGGAACTAAAAGCCCTGAGCTCGATCGAAGCCCTGCAAAAGATGACTGAAAGCAAATCCCTGGTCGTGCGTGATGGAAAGGAAGGATGGGTGGCATCATCGCAGATCGTTCCGGGTGATATCATCCGTTTGAACGAAGGCGATATCATTCCCGCGGACCTTCGATTGATAAAAGTAGAGGGTTTGAATATTGACGAATCTATACTTACAGGCGAATCGGTACCCGTTTCCAAAGAGCCTGCCATTACGCTTCCTAAGCAGACACTGCCGTATGAACTGGACAATATGGCACTTTCGGGCACCATTGTTGTCAAGGGCAGTGCTATAGCAGTAGCCGTCTATACGGCGAAGAAGAGCTACCTCGCTTCTATAGCAGAAAAAGCGCAGGAAAAATCTCCGCCTAGTCCCTTAAGCAGGGCGCTTGCTATTTTTATAAAAAAACATCTTCTTCTCTCCGTTTCACTTATTGCACTCGTCGGAGCCATTGCCTTGTTGCAACATCGTGATCTTATTGAGATTGCTATGCTGCTGATCGCTGAGATCGTTTCGGCGATTCCTGAAGGCTTGCCGGTCGTCGTCACCCTTGTCCTGGCAGTAGGCGCAATGAGGCTGAGTCGCAAAAAAGTCCTGGTGCGCTACCTGCCGACAGTGGAAACGCTCGGCAGCACCACGCTTATCGCTTCGGACAAGACCGGGACGATCACGCAGGGAAAACTCATCGTCAAGGAGAGTTTTGCCATCAACGCGGAGTTCACCAAGATAGCGGCGGCACTGGCCAACGAGTCCAAGCAGGGCAAAGGCGATCCGATCGACACGGCGCTGGCGCAGTGGCTGGGCGTAGATTATGAAGAGATCAGGGAGCGTTTTAGGCGCACGAGCTTCTACCCCTTTGACACCAAACACCGCCTGATGGCCAGTGCCAACATCATCCATGAGGAGCATAAGATTGTCGTCAAAGGGGCCTATGAGTCGCTCAAAGCCTTTGCGCTCAATACGCAAGATTTCGAGCAGCTGGAAAAAACCCACGACGAATTTGCCCGCAGAGGCTTGCGCGTATTGGCGATGGGTGTAGGGGATTACGAGAGTGATGATATGGGCAAATGGGAGATCAAAATCGTCGGACTGGTGGGCTTTCTCGATCCGCCCAAGGAAGACGTCAAAGCGGCGGTAGAAACAGCAAAAAAAGCAGGACTGCGCATCATCATGGTCACCGGGGACAATGCCTTGACCGCCTCTGCTATAGCGGGTGAAGTGGGTATCTACAGTGAAGAAGATACAGTTTTAAGTGGTCCGGAAATCGCAGAGATGGATGATGAGACGCTCAAGCAGAAGCTTGCGCATACGACGGTGTGGGCGCGCATGCTGCCTGAGTACAAGTACCGTCTGGTCAAACTTCTCCAAAAAGAGGGAGAGATCGTCGCGGTAACGGGGGATGGAGCAAACGATGTTCCTGCACTCAAGGTCGCCGATCTGGGCATTGCCATGGGAAGCGGCTCGGAGGCGGCCAAGGCGACGGCAAAGATGATCCTTCTGAACAACGACCTCTCCGTCATCATCGGAGCGATACGGCAGGGGCGCATCATCGCGGAAAATATCCGAAAGTCCATCTATTTTCTCGTCTCAACAAGCATGGACGAACTTATCTTGATCTCCGGAGCCATACTGATGGGCCATCCGCTGCCCCTGTATCCTCTGCAGATATTGTGGATGAACCTTGTTGCCGACAGCGCCCTGGACAAGACATTTCCCTTCATCAAGGAGGAGGGTGATGTGATGGCGCGCAAGCCCAAAAAAAGTGCGCTTCAGTTTTTTGACAAGGTCCAGATACTGCGGACACTTTTCGCTTCAAGTATTATTGGGCTTCTGGGGCTTTGGCTCTACCATGCGACTATGCTGACCCGCGGGTATGATGTCGCTGTCTCGACTGTTTTCACCGCCATGGTCATTTCTATCTGGGTCAACGGCCTGCAGTCGCTCAAAGAGCATGAACCCTTTTTGAAGAATATAAAAATAAGTCTTAGCATCAACCCTTATCTCTGGCTGGGCATCTCCATCGGCATTCTCCTTCACACGGGTGCGCTGTTCTTCGCGGGAGAGTGGTTTCATGCCAGTCTGCCGGACAGGGAGTCCTGGGGAAGCATCGTAATGATGGCCTTGAGCGTGTTTTTCCTTATAGAACTGCGGAAGTGGGCCGAACTCCTCTATAAAAACCATATCCGTAAAAAAGCAGAAGCCTGCTAAGATAGTGTCAAATATTTAAAAAAAAGAGCCTTTATGTATAAGAAGATAATTTTACTCCTTGGAGAGGCTGCCGATGAAGAAGAGCAGGAGAGTCTAAAAGAGGCACTTGCGAAACAGGAACTACAGGCCAAGACACTTCCTTTCTCGCAACTGGATGAAGCCCTTGAGGATTCGCTTTATCTGCTCTATCTCAGTGACGAGGAGATAAAAGAGCTTTTTTCAAAAGAGATGTCGCAAAAACTTAGCATGGCCATCTTGCCCAATGAACTCTGTCCGAGCGCGATCAGAAGCTACGGGATCAGTAAAAACATGGCTGAGGCGATAGAAGATGTCTTCAATGAAAACGAAGCCGTCACGGTTGATCTGTTAAAATGCAACGACAGACCGGTCATCGGAAGCATCGTGATAGGAAATGTCCACGGGATGAACCGCCCCGGAAACAAATACAAAAATGTATTTGAGAAGATCTCCGCTTTTTTCTCCAACCTCAGATCCCTCACTTTCAAGCCCTACACCATCACTACCGCAAAGGGAAATATAACAAACACGGCGGCAACGGGCATAATGATATTTGAGCACAATATCAGCGGGGTGAGCCACAATCTTCTAAATGAGAATATTTCGCTTCATGACGGCAGGGTGCACGCGCTTATCCTTGCGCCGACAAGTGTCGTCGGATACCTTTATTATCTTGTCAATAGCTATTTTTTCAACAAGATTCTTAGCGATAAGCTTCCCCAAAGCATCGGTTTCCTTGCGTCTACGAGTTTTGAGATCACAGGTTCGGGAACGATCGAGTATGTGTCAGACGGAGAACTTCTAAGTGATGATACGCTTGTCCTGGAGGTAGTCAAGGATGCCCTTAAGCTTCACCTTGGCCGAAATATCATGGACATTCCCGTGGACAATGGGAATAAAGAAGAAGAAAAAGAGATGGTACGCGTTAAGTCTCTACCTAAAGAGGAGCAGATCGCTATGCTACTCGGCGAATCTATGCCCTTTCTTCCGCGCGCCAGCGAAGAGGATTTCAAAGAGCTTTTTGTAGGATTGAGACAAAGTGCCAAGGTTTCCTCCATCTACCTCACGCTGATGGTTTTGAGTACGCTGCTGGCCACGACGGGACTCTTTCAGAGTTCGGCTCCTGTTATCATCGGGGCGATGATACTGGCCCCTTTGATGGCGCCGATCGTCTCCTTCGCTATGGGCGTGGTTCGGGGTGAAAAAGAGCTTTTGCAAGAGAGCGCGGCAACGCTTCTGATCGGTATTGTGACCGCACTCGCCTTCTCCTGCCTCTACACCTATCTGATGCCTCTGACGCTTCTCACACCCGAGATGAACAGCCGTTTAAATCCGAATATACTTGATCTGATGGTGGCAATCATCTCAGGCGTGGCCGGTGCCTATGCCTATGCCAAGGCAGAAGTCGCCAAGAGTCTTGCCGGCGTGGCCATTGCCGTAGCACTTATCCCACCTCTGAGCGTAGTGGGCATCGGCATTGGCTGGGGAGATACGCAGATCATTTATGGCTCATTTTTGCTCTTTATGACTAACCTTGCAGGTATCACGCTCTCGGCGGCCTTGACCTTTGTGATCATGGGTTTTACTCCAGTCAAACGTGCGACAAAAGGGATCGTGCTGACGAGTCTGTTTCTGCTGATCATTATGATCCCGCTCTTTGTCTCCTTTGGCAAGCTTGTGGAGCAGAACAGTATATTGCGGCATCTCAAGGCGGTTAAAACTGTTAGCTATGAGGGCAGAAACATTTCCATCCGCACGATCTCGGTGGACCTGAGCCGGGAAATGCCGGTGATCTACATCAAGGCGCGCAGCACGTCCGTCTTGAAAGAGGAGGAGCTGCAGGAGATAAAATCGCATATCAGCACACTTCTTAGCCGAGACATTATCCTGGATGTCCTCGCCGAGATAGAGCTATGAGCGCTCGGTTCTTCGTTTCCAAAAATACAAGACAGCGCCGCTGATAAGTATGAGCGAGAGCATCAGAAAAAAGGCATAGAGTGTGCCGCTGGAACCTTGGGAAAAGGGCAGGCCGCTGGTGTTCATGCCGAAAAAACCTACAATGAGATTGAGCGGCAGAAAAATTGCGGAGATGATGGTAAGGGTGGTGATTAAGGTGTTCATCCTTTCATTGGTGCGCGCCCTGTGGAAGCTGTAGAGGTAGTCGAGTTTTGACATCTGAAGAGTACAGGAGTGCATCGTGCGCTCGAGATGCTCGGTGATGTCGATGTAGTGGTTCAACGGAAACTGCTCTGTCTTCTCATAGTAGTCGATAAAGTTCTTCATCGTGACAGAGGCACGCAACAGAACACGTTCAATCCGCAGGATGTCGCGTTTGAGATCCATCCAGGTACGCATAAACTCCCTAGGCGTCTTGTCCTGGTACAAAAATTCTTCCATATCCTCGATCAGATCCTGGTACTGCATAAAAGATTTCAAAAGCTGGTCTGCGGCCTTGTCGAGGATCTGATAGGGGGCGTTAAAGCGGTCGTCCAGCGCTTCGAAGCCCTTTTTGACGGGGTCATAAAAGTAGCTGCCTCGTGGTGTAATAACAAAGCCCCAGGACTTCATCGTCAGTGTTTGTACGATAACAGGAAGCCTCAAGATCAGCATATCATACCCCTCATTCTCGTCAAAGAGTGAAGGGTGGGCTTCGTTGTGCAGGTCTTTGAGGTGAAGTGAGTCGATCAGTTTTTCCAGATGCTCCATCGGTATCTCCGAGTGTTATGAGTTTTATATGATTGTAGCGAAAAAGAGAGTGCACAAGGTTTTAGACCAGCGGCTTTCCGTTTTCTTTGTGCCATAGCAGGATGCCCTCCCAAATCTCGCGTGCGCTTTCGGCGTACCAGAAGAGTTTCATGTCTTCGGGGTCGATAACGCCTTCGTTGAGAAGGTGCTCAAAATCGATCGTTTTTTCCCAGAACTCCTGGCCTACCAAAACGATGGGAAAGGGGTCGAGTTTTCGGGTTTGCACAAGGGTCAGGGCTTCGATGAGCTCGTCAAGCGTGCCGAAACCGCCGGGAAAGGCGACCAGCGCTTTTGCCCGTCTGAAGAAGTGGAGTTTTCGCATGCTGAAGTAGTGGAACTGAAAACAGAGCTCGGGAGAGATATAGGGGTTGGGAAACTGCTCGTGGGGCAGGCTGATATTTAGTCCTATCGACTTCGCCCCGACATCAAAGGCACCCCGGTTTGCCGCTTCCATCACTCCCGGTCCCCCGCCTGTCATTACGGTCACGCGGCAGTCTCCGGGTCCCTGTCCGGAGAGGCCGACGATGCGTCCAAGTTCACGGCTGATCTCGTAAAAACGGCTTTTTTCCACGATCCTTTCGCAGACGCTGCACTTGTGTTGCAGGCTCTTGTTGCCTGGCTGGAGTTTCAGGATATTTTGAACTTCCTGCAGGTGTCTTTTGGCTTCTGACTCTTCAACGATGCGGGTTCCGCCAAAGATGGCGATGGTGTACTTAATGCCGTACTCCTGAAGCAGAAGCTCGGTTTTGAGGTAGTCTACCTGCAGGCGCAAGCCACGCGCGGCGTCGACTTTTAAAAAGTCGGGGTCTCTGTCGGCGCGGCGATAATTTTTGTGATTTAGCAGGGCCTCCATCCGTTTTGGCCCGTCAGGATCGTCGTCTATGGGTTTGGGGCGTTCAGAAGGGAGCTCTTCCTTGCGGTTTCGGGCTTCGGGAGGCTCGGGAACTGTAAATCTTTTGCGATATTTCAAGTGTCTGGCATCGGCTTTTCGCATACTTCTTTCCTCTTCTGTAAAATTGTTGTTCTTTCGATTTCTGACAAAACGGCAAGAACTCATATGACATGCGGGTCAAAAAATGGACAGTCCCGTCTTGGTCGTAAAGAGTTCCAGGGCTTTTGTTCCGGCCAGGGAGTTCCCCTGCGCGTTAAGTCCCGGCGACCAGACGGCGAGTCCCATCAGTTTGGGAATGACGGCTACGATCCCGCCGCCCACACCGCTTTTCCCCGGCAGACCGACATGAAAGGCAAAATCCCCCGAGGCATCGTAGTGGCCGCAGGTGAGCATAACGGCGTTGATCCGTTTGGCTTGCTGGGGGGTGATATGGACAGTGCCGGTGATAGGGTCGATGCCGTGGTTTGCCAGGTAGAGCATGGAACGCGAAAGCATCTTTGTATCCATTTCGATGGCGCAGTGCCTAAAGTAGGTCTGCACGACTTTTTCGACATTGTTGTCAAGGTTATGAAAACTCTTCATCAGATTTGCCAGTGCCATGTTGCGAAAACCGTGCTCCATCTCCGAATGCGCCACCGTTTTGTTGCAGGTGATGGAGGGTTCGCCGGCGACGGCTCTGATAAAGCCTACGATCTCCTCAAAGGTGTCCGCCATCTCGCCGTAATGGCTGTGAAGTGCATCTGTGACGTTGATCGCTCCGGCATTGATAAAGGGATTTCGGGGGATTCCGTGCTCATACTCAAGCTGAACCAGGGAGTTAAAAGGGTTGCCGGAGGGTTCGCGGCCTATGCGTTCATAGATCGCAGTACTGTAAAACTTGAGGGCAAGCGTAAAGGTAAAGACCTTGGAGATGCTCTGTATGGAGAAAAGAGTGTCTGTACTGCCGACGCTGTACTCTGTCCCGTCAAAAAGCGTCAGCGAGATGCCAAACTGCAGGGGGTCGACCTCGGCAAGTGCGGGGATATAGTCGGCGACCTTTCCTTGTGAGAGCAGTGGCCTTGTCTCGTCGGCGATCTCTTGCAAAATTGACTGGTAATCCATCTTTTTCCTTTGTCTTTTTTGAGCCCTCTAGGACTTTTTATCATCATGGACAGGCGTATGCCAGAGCCACCCTATCGCAAATCCGATGATGAGCATCACCGGCAAAAAGAGCGCCAACGGCAACGCAAAGGACCATAAGAAAAAGCGGATCTCTACCATGGACATGTTTTGTATGATGAAGAGCAGGGCGATACCGCTCAAGAGGTAGATAAAAATCTTTTTAAATAACATAATCTCTCCTTTTAATGGCCGAAGCCGGGTCCGAACCACTCTGTCAATCCCATAATGGTCTAAATAGGAAGCAGGATGGTGATAATCCATTCTAGTAAAGAACTGTGGTTGGTAAGATCCATGACCATAATGATATCATCTTTAATGTTGTAAAGCTTGTACTCGACGATATAGAAGCGGTCTTTGCCTTCGAGTGTCGCGGCAAGCTTGTTGTAGAGCATCAGGACCGGTAGCGTTCTTGATGAACTTCATCTTTGCTGCACTGACAGCACGGGGAACTAAAACTGGCCTCGTGCGAGGCAGATGTGCTTTATTGTCATAGCAAAATCAGATCAGGATGAGGCTTGCCAATCCGAGAAAACTGAAGAAACCCACGATATCGGTGACCGTTGTCAGCAGCACCGAAGAGCCCACCGCCGGGTCGATATTGGCTTTTTGCAGGAGCAAGGGGATAAGAGCGCCGAAAAATCCTGCGGAAAAGAGGTTGATGAGCATGGAGAGCGCGATGACCACGCCCAACAAAGGCATGGAAAACCACACCCCCGCTACCACACCGATGGCCAGGGCAAAGATCATTCCGTTCATCAAGGCCAGATAGACCTCTTTTCTGATGGTCTTTTTAGCGTCATCGTCGCTGATGTCTCCCAGCGCCATTTGGCGTACGGTTACGGTCAGCGTCTGCGTGCCCGCATTGCCGCCCATAGAGGCAACGATGGGCATCAAGATGGCCAGTGCTACCAAAGACTGAATCGTCGCATCAAAGAGTCCGATGACCACCGAGGCTGCTATAGCGGTAAAAAGGTTGATGCTGAGCCAGAAGGCGCGGTGCTTTCCTATGCGAAAGAGACTCTCCTCCTGCTCGGCTTCGTCATTGACCCCGGCAAGGTGGTAGAGCTGCCCGGTTGCACGCTCTTCGATAATATCATAGATGTCATCCGAGGTGATACGCCCCAGAAGTCTTCCCTTGGCATTGACAACGGGCACGGCTCCCATGTCGTAGTTGGACGCGATCTCGACAACGTCGTGGATATCGTCCGTCGCCTGGACGGTGATCGTGTTGACGCCTTCTTTGATGATCTCTTTGTAGTACTCTTTTGGCCCAAGCAGGATCAGGTCTTCAAGCGGAATAGAGCCCAAAAAGATATTTTTTCGCGTGATGATGTAGACCTGATAGACATTGTCGAGCTCTTTGGCCGCTTTTAGCTGTTTGAGCCGGAGTATGGAGTCGCCGATCTGCTCGTCGATGAAGGCGGAGAAGAGCTCGGTCTGCATGTAGGAGCCGGCTTCGTAATCGCCAAAGGAAATCAGCGCTTCAAGGTTCTGCCTGTCTTCTTCGGGAAGGCTCTGAAGAACCTCCTCCGCGACCTCCTCATTGACCTCCTCGATATTACGGATCAGCTCCGCACCGTCGTCGGTATCGAGGGTATTGGTCATGTCTGCGAGCTCAGTGGGGGTAAAGTGCTCGATGAGATCTTCGTGACAGTGTTTGGGCAGCTCGATCAGGACCAGGGCCTTGAGCTCTTCAGGAAGTCTGCTCAGGCTGTCGAGGTAGTTGCTTTCGTCATATTCGCGAAGCTGTACCAGCAGTTCGGCGATGTCATAGGGGTGGACATTGGTGTCAAAGCCTTCAAGATAGCGCTGTACTTTGTTCTGCAGTGTCTCTATCAGTTCTTCTGGTGTTGCTTGCATAAAGGCTTCTTTGTAATTTTTTTAAAGACGCTGCCGCTTTTAAAGCGATATCTTCTCATTAAACAGGTTTTTTTGCTTTTCGATGATCGTTTCGCCGTTTTGTACGATCTTCTTCAGCTTCGTATAGAGCTTGTACTCGATCACGACGGCAAAGATACCCAATCCGGCAAGTATAGCGAGCGTTATCTCGAGCTTTACCCTAAAATAGTCGAGTATCATGGCGCTCAAGGCTCCGGCTATTATAGCAACAGAGACAATGAACGAGCGCAGTATCAGGTACTCTTTGATCTCGATCTCCTCTTTCATAAAATCGACCGTGTGAACACGCGAGATCTCAAAGGTGATCGCCTGCAGGGTGAAGATACTCAAGATGGCATAGGTGAAAATGATGATATCACTCCAGGCCAGGGCGTAGCTTCCGATCTGAATCAGATCCAGTATGATAACAAAAAGGTAGATGTGATGTATCTTTACTTTTTTGAATAGAGGCTGTATCAAACCGTCGGCTGCGCCGATAAGCATGTACAGACTGATCATAAAGACCGGCAGATAGAGCCCTTCAAGCTTGGCGATAAAGGGCATGATCACCCAGTCGATATAGGTGGTAAAAAACAAAACAAGTGCTTGAAGCTTGAGCAGTTTGCTTTTGCTAAGCTCTTTATAAAGGGCACCTCTAAAAACCCCAGTTGCCTTCAGCGATAGAGAGATGTTCACAATCAAGGCGACCCTTTGAAGC
>JACUTT010000007.1 GCA_014859655.1 Campylobacterales bacterium | reverse complement strand
TAAAATCCTTGCTGACATGGCAATGAATGACGCGAGTGCATTCTCTGCACTGGCAACAGCTGCGAAGAAAGCATTAGCGTAATTTTTAGAAAAGCAGCTCTGCAACACTTCTTTGGGGGCTTCGGCCCTCAATCTTCGATAAATCCCCACCTTCTTTACGCTATATTAATTATTACTATATATAATGGCTGTTATCCTAAAATTATGTGATGAAAGTTATACTTTATATGAATAATTTTTTAAAAAAATTAGAAGCTGTTCTTTCAAGAAAAGATAAACAGTTTTTATTACTTCTTGTCTTGTTCTCGATATTGATTTCATTTGTAGAAATGATAGGAATATCCGCAATAATGCCTTTTATTGTTGTCGCAACAGATTTTTCTGTAATTCATTCAAATCATATTTTCAACAAATTATATGTATTTTTTTCTTTTGACTCTTCAATACAATTCATAGTTGTTTTTGGCATTATATTAATCCTTTTTTATATTGCAAGAAGCCTGCTGAACTTATTATATTTTCATCTTATGGCGCGGTTTGCATTTGGCCGCCATCATGTTCTTGCGAATAGGTTATTTAAAATATATTTGAATTTATCTTATCAAAATTTTTTAAAATTAAATAGTAGTGCATTGACAAAAGTCATAGTAACAGAAGCCCATAATCTTACTTTATTTTTGCAAAACTTTTTGTTTGTAATAAGCGAAATATTTGTAGCAGCTTTTATATACATAGCATTATTGTTTGTAAACTATAAAATCACACTTCTTTTAACTATTGTTTTAGCAATTAAAATATTGTTAATGACCAAAACTATTACAAAAAGTATAAAAAAAGCTGGCCAATCACGCGAACAAATGCAAAAAGATTTTTTTGAAATCATCAATCGCAGTTTTCAAAATTTTCAAATGTTAAAATTTAGCACTGAACAAGACAAGTTTCTTGACAGTTTCGCAGAAGCAAGCGGAAAGTATGCAAAAGCAAATATAGTAAATGCCTCGTATGCACATGTCCCACGGCTTTCACTTGAAGCAATTGGGTTTTCTTTAATCATTTTTATCATTTTATATTTGATAGTAAAGAATCAAGAAGACGCTTCATCGGCTATAGGGCTGCTTTCGGTGTATATCTTGGCACTTTATCGTCTTATGCCATCGGCAAATAGAATTTTAACCTCATACAATCAAATGATGTTTTATAAAAATTCTTTAAATATTGTTCATGAAAATATTTTGTTGAAGACGGAAGAAAATCAAAAAAGTGAAATTGTTTTCACCGAAAAATTTGAATTTGTAAATGTTTCTTTTTCATATGAACCAGATAAACCCGTATTGAAAAATCTCTCTTTTACAATTTCAAAGGGAGAGCATATTGCGATTATTGGTGAAAGTGGAAATGGAAAAAGCACGCTCGTAAATATTATATCTGGACTCATGCATCCAACAGAAGGCAGTATTCTGATTGATAACGTGCCTTTGAGCAAGGATAATATAGTGTCATGGCGACAAAAATTTGGATATATTCCACAAAATATTTATCTTTTTGACGGAACAATAGCTGAAAATGTAGCATTTGGCCGTTATATTGATGAAGGTAAAATTATTTCAGTGCTCAAACAGGCTAAAATATATGACTTCGTACAAAGTAAAGGCGGAATATACACATTGGTTGGAGAAGGCGGAAGACAACTGAGCGGGGGACAAAAACAACGAATTGCAATTGCACGAGCGCTTTATGATGATCCAGAAGTTCTCATATTAGACGAGGCAACCAGTGCATTAGATAAAAAAGTTGAAGCGGAATTTTTAAATGACATCAACTCAATATTAAAGCATCGTACTGTTATTTTAATTACACACAGTACAGAAATTATTGATTCGTCATACAAAAAATTTATAATAAATCAAGGAAAAATCAATGTTTAAACGCTTTAAGAAAGACAATTTGAATTTGAAAACTCTCTGAAGAGTTCAGAGGCAGAGTTATAAATAAAGATACCAGGAAAGATATGAAACAAAAAAGACATGAAATTTTCTCTTATCCTTTTGAGTTTGCGAAGAAAGACACCGCTTTTTTAAAGAACTATTTAAAGTCTCTTGACAATATAGGAATAAGATCTGCCCTATTTAAATATTTTCCTTATGGATTATTGTACAGACATATAAGAAAAGATATAGATTATGTCTTTTATAGTATGAAGTATATTGATTTGGCTAGAAGTTTATCGTCGCATAAAAGCATTGTGATAGGATCAGTCAGAGATATGAAATCGGTTGAAAAAGAGAAGAATCTATTTTTTTTCCCTATTCACTACATTACGTACGGGGTGCGAAAGATTTATAAAACTGATCCATTGTTAGAAAAAAAATCGAGTGAAGAAATTATTAATTTTACAGTTGACTTTTTTAAAAAGATACATCCTAAATTTTTAGTAGTTCAGAACGATTCACTTTTTGTTGAGCGTTTTTTGGTGTATTGTGCAAAAAAAGCGGGAATAAAAACAATATGTATTCAAGACGGTATATTCCAAAGCTTGTCAAATCCAATTTTTCTACATGGCAAGTATGCAGATTTAATGTATGTCTGGAGTCAAAAACAAAAAAATATTCTTCTTGATGGCGGTATCGATCATTCCAGGTTGAAGGTATTGGGCTATCCGCATAAAATATCAACTTCTAAAAGTCATATTAGTGCTTATGATAAAACAAAAATATGTGTGCTTGGGCAGCCGTGGGAACTGTATGACATGAAGCTTGGTGAAAAGAAAAAACAAATTTTTGATAAACTTGTTGTTCAATTTACTGGGATAAATATTGCGTACAAGCCCCATCCAGGAGAAAAGGATATCAACTATTTTCCAGACAATGTTGACGTATTCATAGGAAGTCTCTTGGAAGCAATTGAAGAGTATGATTATTTTTTTTCATTAACATCTACCGCTCTGCTTGAAGTTTCCTTAGGTAAAAAAATTGCAATACAGATATATGATGCTGATTTTAAGTGTGATATATTTGAAGAAACAGGTTTGTCTTACACGTATGACTTTTTGAAAAATTCGAATCTTCGGCAATATGTTGATGGTATAAATGAGCCTTTTCCTATAAATGGGGATGCTTTGTTTGTTCCAGAAAACATAGGGCAAAGGTTTTTGGAATTGGAAAAAGAAATACAAGATTCAAAGGGATAGATTGAAGGTAAATTTTCTGTTTTTATATGCGAAAATTATGAAGAAGATGATTCAAGTAATATATTATTATGTGAACTGTGCTTCAGATAAAAAAAGTTTTAACAATGACTGAGCGACGCATATCAATTGCTATGACAACATTTAATGGTGAAAAATTTCTTCAAGAACAATTGGAATCTCTTTTAAATCAAACATATTCAAATATTGAAATATTAATATGCGATGATTGTTCGACAGATGGTACGCTTAATATTTTAAGCTTATATAAGCATGTTGTAAATTTAAAATACATTCAAAATAAAAAGCGGTTAGGTGTAGCAAAAAACTTTGAAAAAGTATTGTCATTGTGTTGCGGGGACTATATAGCATTAGCGGATCAAGATGATATTTGGGAAAAAGATAAAATACAAGTACTGTATGAAAATATAGGTGATGCACTGTTGATTCACTCTGATGCGAAGCTCATTGATCAGAATAATAATGTTTTATCAGAGTCTTATTTTTTGAAATCAAATAAGAAGTTGCGTAAGAATTTACATGAATATTTTTTTGACAATGATGTTACGGGTTGTACGGCTTTATTTAAGAAAGAACTTTTAGAGCCAGCACTGCCTTTTCCTGCGAATGTAGCTGTCCATGACTGGTGGCTGGCAATATGCGCTTCAAAACATGGAAAAATTAAATATCTAGATCGGCCTTTAATCGCATACAGGCAGCATCAGCACAACCAAATCGGTGCTGCCGATTCATCTAAAGTCCATTTGCATCTTGCCAGAGCCAGTGCTTATGAAAAAACTTTATTGTTTTTGCAGGCACTTCATCATGAAGAAAAATGGGATAAAAAAGAGAAAGAAGTACTTGAGGATTTAATCGCGTATTATGAGGCATATTTTAGCCGCAGCATCCGACTGAACTCATTTTTGATTCACCTGAAGTATTTTTCTTATTTTTTCAATGACAAGAGTTTGTTTTATCGTTTGGTCGGATTGGCTCTTTCCTTCCTGGGAGAAAATATACAAAAAAGAGTATGGCGGGCAATTAACAAATGAAACCTTTGTCTTTTTTCACAAAATACTCCACGCAAGGCGCGTCAAGCAGGTACAGGCATTTTAATTATTTCTATAAACTGCAGTCTTATGAGTACAGTCTTGAAATCGACAGTTTTTTGGATGCGGATTATCTGATCAGCTTGTATGCAAAACAACCCGTCTCTAAAACAAAAATTGTCTTGAGCTATTTGAAACGCCTCTTTTCTGCCGCCCGTGCCGCAGAAAATGTGGTGATCGAGTATGAGCTGTTTCCCTATCTGCCTTATTTTGCTGAAAGACTCTTTTTGCGAAAGCGCCGCTATATTTTGAATTTTGATGACAATGTTTGGGATAATTACAAAAACAGATGGCTTTTAAAACGCAAATATGACCTGCTGGTAAAAAATGCGGCAGGAGTGATTGTGGCCAATCAGTTTTTGTACGAAAAAGTCACGGCGATCAATCCCCGCTGCATCAGCATTCCTACGACCATAGACCTGGACTCTTTTACGGATGAAAAAGAAAAGTTTGACACCTTTACCATCGTGTGGATAGGCACTCCGGTGACATACAGATATATCATCTCCCACACAAAGGTTTTTCAAGAGCTGGCAGGGCGAGTGAAGTATAAACTTTTGATTGTGGCCTCGAAACAGCTCGAATCCGAAAGGCTGCCGGACGTTGAGATGGAGTTTGTCGACTGGTCAGCACAGACGGAGGCCTACTATTTGCAAAGGTCGCACATCGGTGTCATGCCTTTGGACGAAGATAGTTTCAGTCAGGGAAAATCCTCGTTTAAGCTCATACAGTATTTAGCCGCAGGGATCCCGCTTGTCGGCAGCGCTATAGGTGAAAACAACCGTGTCATCAAACATGGGGTCAACGGTTTTTTAGCCCACGCTCCAACAGAGTGGATGGACGGTATAGAGAAGCTTTATGACAGCGCATTGTTGCGCGAAGAGCTGGCTCGCAATTGCAAAAAAGATGCCTATGCGTATTCGATACAAAAATATTTTCCTCTCTACAGAGCTTTTTTGGAAAAGATCTTTGTATAAACAAATCAAATGCTCTACAGAAGTTTACAGTCTAAATCTTCTTTTGATATACTACGCCCAATAATAAAGACAGGAATACAATGCCAACCTCACTCAAAGAAAATAAGATCGGTATTTTTATGCTCTTGCTGATAATAGCCTACGGGTTTTCTATTGCAGTTAAGATGATCTGGGTGTATCAGTTCCAAGAGACTCCGGAATTTTACTGGAACAATGCGCTGATGATCAACACCAATGACGGATATTATTATGCAGAGGGCGCGCGCGATACACTTAGCGGCTCACATCAGCAGAACGATCTCTCGCCCGTAGATACTCCGCTGTCACAGCTGACTGCATTACTGGCCTATATTTTGCCCTTCTCATTTGAGACGATTATTTTATGGATGCCTGCACTTTTCGGCTCTTTGATTGTCGTTCCGGTGCTGCTGATCTCCAGAGTCCTAAAGCAGGAGCGGGCGGGCTTTATCGCAGCGCTTTTGGCCGGCATCACGGTGAGCTATTACAATCGGACGATGGTCGGTTACTACGACACCGATATGTTGACGGTAGTTTTGCCCGCCTTGGTCCTATGGTCGCTCATCTTTAATCTTCAGGAACAAAAGAACCGTTTTTTACTCTTGATCCCGGTGCTGATTATTGCGTATAGCTGGTGGTATGGACAGAGCTATTCTCTTAATCTTGCGATGGCCGTTACGGTACTCCTCTATACGCTCATCTTTGAGCGCCATAATCTTTTCAACTATAAAATATTGGTTTTTATGCTAATCGCCCTTAGCATTTTTCCTTGGTATTACAAGCTTGTTGCGGCACTGGCACTGTTTTTGGCTTTTCACTACATTCAAAAAGCCAACAGCAGAGAGTTTGTTTTTGGGCTTTTGGGTGCTGCTATTCTGCTTGTCCTTTTGACCGGAGGACTCTCTCCTGTGTTGTACCAGATAAAAGGCTACATACTCAGAGAAGGCTATGGGGAAGGCGTGGAAACTTTGAAGTTGCACTTTTTTTCAGTGAACCAAACAGTCAGAGAAGCGGGTCAAATACCCTTTGAAACCTTTGCAAACCGCATCAGCGGCCACACGGTCACTTTTTTATTCTCACTTGTCGGCTATATTCTTTTAACGATGCGTTACCGCGTGATGTTGCTGGCGCTGCCTATGCTTGGTCTTGGTTTTATAGCCATGCAGGGAGGATTACGCTTTACTGTATATGCTGTGCCGGTTATGGCTCTTGGAATGGGGTACTTTTTACTCTATGTTTCTGAACTGCTATCACGTCTTGTCTTCCCTAAAGCCTCAGAGCATCTAAAGAGACTCTTTCTTGTGCTCGCTATTTTTGCCGTGCTCTACCCCAATATTTCGCATGTTATTGACTACAGAGTCCCTACTGTGTTCACCACGCAAGAAGTCGAAATACTGGACAAGCTTGGAACGATCGCGGATAGAGAAGATTATGTTGTGACATGGTGGGACTTCGGGTATCCTATCCGCTACTACAGCGATGTAAAGACACTTGTTGACGGAGGTAAGCACACCGGCAAGGTGAACTTCCCGGTCAGCTTTGCGCTGACGCATCCGCCTGCCGAATCGGCCAATATGGCACGTATGGATGTTGAGTACACTGAGCGCTCGTTCAAGGAAAGATTTTCGTCTAACATTATCGAGGCGATGAAAGACTACAATGCGACCGATATCAACAGCTTTATTGCTGCACTCGGCTCAAAAGATTTTACTCCGCCGCAAGCCACACGAAATATCTATTTTTATTTGCCAATGCGCATGATGAATATTTTTCCTACGGTTGCACTGTTTAGTAATATCGATCTTACAAGCGGTCAGCAGAAGGAGCGCTCATTCTTTTATGCAAGCACGGGATTCAAAGATGCGGGCGCTATGTTGCACCTCGGTAACGGGGTGGCTCTTGAAAAGGAGAAAGGTATTATAACTATCGGTGAACAGAAGATTCCTTTAGCGAAATTTATCACTGTCGAATATGACAACAGCGGTACACTGGTGAAGCAGGTGCAAAAGATCCACCACGAAGGCGCCCTCAATATTATCTACATGCGAAGTTACAATCAATTTCTTCTGCTTGATGATAAAATGCTAAATTCGCTCTATATACAACTTTTTGTCCTTGAGGAGTATGATCCTGATCTCTTTGAGGCGGTGATTTTAGATCCGCACGCCAAAGTATTCAAATTGAAAATCTAGCGTGAAAAAAATTATCATCAACTCCAATATACTCTGGACCATAACGCGATTTCGACAATCTCTGATTGAAGAGTTAGCACAAGAGTACAAGGTTATCTGTATTGCAGACAGCGATGACTTTTCCTTGGATTCAACGGGCGTGCTTCAGCGTTTGGATGTTGAGTTTATTCAAGTCAATATAAACCGCAAAGGAATGAATCCTCTGAAGGATTGCGTCTACTTTTTTAGGCTCTTGAGACTTTACCGCGCTTTGCGTCCAGACCTTGTTATCCACTACACAATCAAGCCCAATATTTTTGGCAGTTTTGCTTCTGGGATTTTGAATATACCTTCTATCTCAGTAGTTACCGGGATTGGTTCAGCAATGATTCACAACAACACAGTTACACAACTGGTGAGCTTGCTCTATCGATGGTCTCAAAAAAAGGTCTCCACGATATTTTTTCTCAATGAAGATGACAAAAGTCTCTTCGTTGCCAGGGGACTTGCCGCAGAAGTGAAGTGTGCTGTTTTACCCGGAGAAGGTGTAAACCTGAATGAATTTCACCATTGTGATAAAACCATATCTGCTTCAGTCCCCTTTGTTTTTTTGATGGTGGCGCGCCTTTTAAAAGACAAAGGTGTCGAAGAATACCTTGCTGCTGCTGCTGCGTTGCACAAGCAAGCAACATTTTTATTGGCGGGGGTTCCTGACAAAGACAACCCTTCATCCATCGCGCTGCCTGAAATAAATAAATATCAAAAACAAGGCATCATCAGCTATCTTGGAGCGACTGATCAGATCAAGGACTTTTACAAACTGGCGGATGTAATAGTGCTGCCAAGCTATCGTGAGGGGCTCTCTAGGGTTCTTCTAGAGGCATGCAGCTGTGAAAAACTTATTGTTACATCGAATATTCCTGGGTGTAAAGAGCTCTGTGTTGATGGGTATAACGGCTATTTATGTTATCCGCGTAATGTGTCATCGCTAATACAGGCGATCGAAAAAACACTGCTATTGTCGCCTGATACGATCAAGCTGATGGGAAGTCGCGGAAGAGATCTGGTGGCAGAGCATTTTAGCGATACAATAGTCAATGCCATAATGCAAAAAAAGATAAAAGAAATTTTGCGATGAAAGATCTACTGATCACAGGAGCAGATGGCTTTATTGGTGCACATCTATGTAAAAGCTTGCATCAGGACTACAGAGTCATGACATTTTCATTTGCTAATGACGAAATAAAAGAGTATACGTTTGCAACTATCAGCACGGTTATACATCTTGCTGCGTTGGTTCACCGGATGGACAAAATTTCTGAAGAGCTGTATCATGAGATAAACGTCGATAAAACAGTGCATTTTGCTGCCATGGCGAAAGCTTCGGGGGTCAAACAGTTTATTTTTATGAGCAGTGTCAAGGTCTACGGAGAAGAGAGCGAAACTGCTTATGATGAAAAGAGTCCTTGCCAGCCCAAAGATCCCTACGGACAGAGTAAACTTGATGCTGAGAATGTTCTTCTTAGCTTGGCCGATGAGACATTTAAGGTCTCGATAATACGTACCCCTGTTGTTTATGGAGAAGGGGTAAAAGCAAATATTTTAAGATTGATAGAGTTAACGGATAGATTTTCTTTTCTTCCTTTTGGTGGAATTGAGAACAAGCGCAGCATGGTCTATGTCGGCAACTTGTCCCACCTTATAGCCGAGATCATTAAGCAAGAGCAGGAAGGTATTTTTTTGGCAAGCGATGACCTGCCGCTGAGCACATCCGGGCTTATAAAGAAGATCTCCGCCGCTCTGGACAAGTCCTTGCTTCTGTTCCCTTTCTTGCCACTTCAAATAGGACTGAAACTTCTAAAGCCTCTGCTCTATCAACGCCTTTACGGCAACCTTTGTCTTGACAATACCGCCACAAAAGAAAAGTTGCAGCTGCATAATCCTTTCAGCACCGACGAGGGTATCAGGAGAATGGTGCAGTGGTACCGGGAGAAGAAAAAGTGATCTATATCCTCGCCTTGGCGACTTTTTTTGCGGCGCTTCTTTTGACTGTGATCGTCAGACACATTGCTCGCAAAAAAGAGCTTCTTGACCATCCTAATGCCCGCAGTTCGCACACTAGGCCCACGCCAAAAGGGGGTGGTCTGGCGATCATGATCGCATTTTATGCGGTACTTGTATATCTTTACACAGAAGCCATGGTCGATCCAAATCTCTTTTTCGCGCTTTTGTCGACGCTTCCGGTGGTCATTATCAGTTTGATCGATGATATCCATCCGCTCTCTGCAGGCCTGCGTTTGGGGGTCCAGATTCTCAGCGCGGCTGTTGCGCTATACGCTTTGGACGGTGTAGAGACACTTGAATTTTCAAGCTTTGCACTTTCTGGTTTTTGGCTTAACCTTGTTGCGCTCTTTGGCATTGTCTGGATGAGCAATCTCTACAATTTTATCGATGGCATCGACGGTTATGCCGCAAGCCAGGCGCTTATTGTCGGGATGGGTGCCTATCTGCTCTTCGGCAGCTTTCCGGCACTCTTTGTTGCTACCGCATCGGCGGGTTTTCTGCTGTTTAACTGGCATAAAGCCTCTATTTTTATGGGCGATGTCGGCAGTGCGCCTTTGGGCTTTATCTTCGCAGTGCTGATGCTCTACGATGCCGATACCCCTAATTTCCTAGGCTGGATGATGCTGCTTTCGCTCTTCTGGTTTGATGCAACACTAACCCTTCTTAGGCGTTTGAAGCGAGGGGAAAAACTTTCGCTCGCGCATAAAAAACATGCCTATCAGCGTCTCACCCAGGCCGGCTATAGCCATGACAAAGTTGTTTTGCTATCCATAGGCATCAACCTTCTGATCATTGCCGCACTCTTTATCAGTTCACAGGAGAGCTATTTGTATCTCTTTTTGGCCCTATTGGTGCTATTATATGCTCTTACAAAACTTATTGACAACATGAAGGCTTTTGATTGAACCTTTTCCAGCCTAGCTTTTTAAAGCGTCTTGTATTTTTTCTTATTAGTGATCTTCTTTTATTTTTTTTCTCTCTTGAGCTTGCCTATGCTCTGCGTTTTGACTTTGAGATTGATCCTAATTTTACGGCAAACTTTTCAACAGTTTTTATTGCCCTTGCCCTGCTTAAGATCTTCTTCTTTTTTCTTTTCAACGTTTATAATATCACCTGGCGTTTTTTCGGTCTTGAGGATGTACTGCGTTTGCTCAAGGCCCACATCAGTGCAGCAATCGTGTTTACGGCACTTTTTTACCTATTTTATGACTTTTTTATGCCGATGCCGCGAAGCGTTATTCTTATTGATCTCTTTTTGTCTTTGATGTTTACCGGGGCGCTTCGCATCTCAAAGCGGGCTCTGTTTGAGCAGATAAAGCGCGATAATAGCAAGCCGACCCTTATCATCGGGGTCAACCCCAAAACCAGTTCCATTATCAAAAGTGCACTAAACGGTGAGCTTGACTATTTTCCTGTTGCAATCTTTGCTATCCTTAAAGAAAATGAGAGCGCGGTCAATACCTATATCAATAAGATCAAAGTATACGCGGAAAAGGATCTTGAAAAAGAGATCGAGGCGCTAGGTCTTACAGCAGCTATCATTACGACGGATCTCGTCCAGAGTGACCTCAAGGCACTCGTTCAGCGGCTTCAGGACACGGGTATCAAAGAGATCAAGATGGCCAGGATATTGGGTTCACAGCATGAAAAACTCGATGACCTTTCCATTGAGGACCTTCTCGCCCGCCACCCCAAAGATCTTGATCCTGCCTTGATCGCCGCATTTATCAAAGATAAAAAAGTGCTGATCACGGGGGCGGGGGGTAGCATAGGGAGCGAGATTGCCCGGCAGTGCCAGCGTTTTGGCGCGGCCTCGCTGCTACTTCTTGATCATGCGGAATTCAACCTCTATACGATCAAAGAGGAGCTTCCTTTGGCCGAGGCAAGGCTTCTCTCTGTGGTAAATGCTGAGGAACTTCGGAGTGTTTTCGAGGCGTTCAGACCGCAGATCGTTATCCATGCGGCGGCTTACAAGCATGTTCCCCTTTGCGAGGAGAATGTAGAGAGTGCCGTTAAAAACAACATTTTGGGCACGATGAATGTCATCGATCTGAGCATCGTATATGGCGTACAGAAACTGGTGATCATCTCGACCGACAAGGCGGTGCGCCCGACCAATGTGATGGGCGCGACGAAGCGGGTGACGGAGCTTTATGCGCAAAATATCGACAGCAAAGAAACGGAGATCGTAGCCGTGCGTTTTGGCAATGTGCTGGGCTCAAGTGGTTCGGTCATTCCGAAGTTCCGACGGCAGATCGAGCAGGGTGGGCCGGTGACGGTGACGCATCC
The DNA here is from genome assembly GCA_014859655.1 of Campylobacterales bacterium. Classification (GTDB taxonomy): domain Bacteria; phylum Campylobacterota; class Campylobacteria; order Campylobacterales; family Sulfurimonadaceae. Next base: position 58,792 of record JACUTT010000007.1, on the reverse strand, counting down.
GGAGATGACGCGCTACTTTATGCTTATCCCCGAGGCCTGCCAGCTCGTGCTTCAGGCCGCCTCCATCGCGAAGGGGAACGAGCTCTTTATCCTGGATATGGGCGAGCCGGTGAAGATTGTTGATCTGGCCCGAAAGATGATCCAGCTCTACGGTAAAGAAGGGAAGGTGACTATCTCCTTCAGCGGTCTACGTCCGGGAGAGAAGCTCTACGAAGAGCTGATGCTTGATGAGAGCGAGCAGAAGACAAGCTATGAGTCGATATTTGTCAGCCGGCCGACACCCTACGATATCCAAAGACTGAAAAAGGATATAGAAGAGCTCTTCGCAGCAGAGAACAAGATAGTCGCGCTACAGAAGATCGTGCCGGAGTTTGAACGTCGCAAAGTGCCTGAACGGCTCTAATACCAAATCCCGCGTCAAAAGGAGAGATTATGGTCATCGCAAATCTACTCATCCGCATAGAACTTCCCTATGTGGAGTCGCTCAAAGGGAGGCGTTCGGTCACAAACCGCGTCAAAGAGGCCTTGAAGAAGCTGAATGTATCGCTGCTTGATGTGAGTTCGGAGTATCCCAAAGAGGCGGAGCTGGCAGTCGTCTATGCGGCTGCCAATGAAAAGCTTGCCGCGCAGATACTCCAAAGCATCGAAACCCTGCTGGAGCAGAGGTTTCCCGAACTGCAGTGCGAGATGGAGTCGGAGATGCTGTAGAGGCGCTTTCTAGCTTAGAGTTCCGTTTTCAGCGCCGCTCCGTTAGAAGCATTGCTCACGAGCAGGCTATAGCGCTTGAGCCATTTTGAGGCGATCTCTTTTTTTAAGGGTTTGAAGTGAAGACGGCGGCGTTCAAGCTCTTCTGCATCGACATTGAGCTGAAGGAGGTGGGTGTCGACGTCCAGTTCGATCTCGTCCCCGTCTTCGATCAGACCGATCATCCCGCCTTCGGCAGCTTCTGGAGAGACGTGGCCGATAGAAGCCCCGCGTGTAGCACCGGAGAAACGGCCGTCCGTGATCAGCGCGACGCTCTCGCCCAGACCCATTCCCATGATGAGTGAGGTTGGTGCAAGCATCTCCTGCATTCCCGGTCCGCCTTTTGGTCCCTCGTAGCGGATAACGACGACATTTCCTGCCTTGACCTTGTGGCCCATGATCCCGGTGATGGCTTCTTGCTGAGAGTTAAAGCAGATCGCCGCGCCTTTGAACTGGCGCATGTTTGGCGTGATGCCGGCCGTCTTGACGACAGCGCCCTCTTCGGCAAGGTTTCCAAAGAGTATGGAGAGTCCGCCGACGGGCGAGAAGGCATTTTCATTGGTATGGATGATGTTTGTGTCTTTGATGTCGGCATCTTTGATGCGCTCGGCCAGGGTCTCGCCCGTGACGGTCATCACATGTCCGCGGAAGACGCTGCCGCGTTTGCTGACCTCTTTCATGACGGCATTGACGCCGCCGGCACGGTTGATGTCATCCATATGCACGGTGCTCAGCGAGGGGGAGATCTTCGCGATATGCGCGACTTGTTTGCCTATCTCATTGATGTTGGTGATGTCAAAATCGACCTCCGCCTCTTTGGCGATGGCAAGCAGGTGCAAAACCGTATTTGAAGAACCGCCCATGGCCATGTCGATAACGAAGGCGTTGTGGATCGCATCCGCGTTCAAGATGTTACGCATCTTCCACTTCGGATCCTCGCTTTTAGCCATCTCTACGATACGTTTTGCCGCAACTTTGACCATTTCGATACGCTCTGGCGTCATCGCAAGCACGGTTCCGTTGCCCGGTAAGGCAACGCCCATCGCTTCGCATAGGGTGTTCATGGAGTTTGCCGTAAACATGCCCGAGCATGAGCCGCCGCTCGGGCAGGCCTCGCACTCGATCTCGTAGAGCTCTTCGTCGGTCATATTGCCCTCGGAGTGCTGTCCGACGGCTTCAAAGGCAGTCGCAAGGTCGATAGGCGTCCCGTCTTTTTTATGCCCCGCAGCCATCGGACCGCCGGAGACGAAGATGGTCGGTACATTGACGCGCAGCGCGCCCATCAGCATTCCCGGAACGATCTTGTCGCAGTTGGGGATGCAGATCAGCGCATCAAGTTTGTGCGCCTGCATGACGGTCTCGATACAGTCGGCGATCAGCTCGCGCGAAGGAAGAGAGTAAAGCATTCCATCGTGTCCCATGGCGATCCCATCGTCAACACCGATGGTGTTGAACTCAAAAGGCACGCCGCCGGCTTCACGGATGGCTTCTTTAACGATGCGTCCGTACTCCTGAAGAAAAAAGTGTCCGGGAATAATATCGATGTGGCTGTTGGCAACACCGATAAAAGGCTTGTCAAAATCTTCATCTTTGAGTCCCGTTGCACGAAGAAGCGAACGGTGAGGTGTTTTGTCAAATCCGCGTTTGATAATATCGCTACGCATACAAATCCTTTTATAGTAGTTATAATTTGTCATGATTATATCGAATTTTTGGCCTCAATCGGGAGGGAGAATCCCAAGAGATCGCGGGCTGTGATTTTAAATTTTAAAGAAATTTGCAAAAATTGATAAAAATAGCACGATTGCTCTTTACATTTGAAATTTCTTTTGCTAAAATTCCCGTCCACAAACAAAGTATGCGGGAATAGCTCAGTGGTAGAGCACAACCTTGCCAAGGTTGGGGTCGCGAGTTCGAACCTCGTTTCCCGCTCCATTTTCATAAGTATTGAAGATTTTCAAAACTTGTTTGTGAATCTTGAGTATTATTGTTAAATGTGCCCGGATGGCGAAATCGGTAGACGCAAGGGACTTAAAATCCCTCGGTGGCAACACTGTGCCGGTTCAAGTCCGGCTCCGGGCACCATAGCTTAGGCTATCGATTTACGGCGCCATCGCCAAGTGGTAAGGCCGGAGCCTGCAAAGCTCCTACCCCCAGTTCGAATCTGGGTGGCGCCTCCATACAGCAATTTACTTCATATGTGGATCTTTGGCAGAGTTGGTCGAATGCACCGGTCTTGAAAACCGGCGAGGGTTATACCTCCCAGGGTTCGAATCCCTGAGGGTCCACCATTTTATACTTCACGCACATTTTAAAATCCCCAAAAAATACAAATCCATAAACCCATTCTTGAGTATATTTTTATTGTTTTGATCGCTTGTTGATAAAATAGACCGCGATCAGTGAGATAGATCCCCCGATGACGACATGAATCTTCAGCTCCTCGTCAAGCACAATCCAACTCACCAGCAGCGCAAACAAGGGAACAAGAAACATAAAGGAGCTGGCTTTGGAAGAGCCCAGCCGGCCCGAGGCGACGAAGAAGATCGTCGTGGCGACGCTCTGACCAAGGATGCCCAGATAGAGCAGCGCCGTCCAGAATCTGGTGTTTTGTTCAAACACGAGGCTGATCTCGTAGGGAAGGGTGATGAGCAGCAGCAAAAACATCGAGATCGCAGAGATAAAAAAGCTGTAGTGGATCGGGTTGATGTGCAGATGGGAGCGCTGGGCGACCAGAGTGATCGCCGCCCAGACAAGAGCCGCAAGAATAAAATAGAGCTCGCCCCCGTAAAAAATAGAGTCCAGTTCTATCTCCTGGATGTTGAGCATGATAATGCCGCCGAGGATGCCCACCGCAAGTCCGAAGTACTGTGCTCGGGTGTGCAGATGTTTTAAGATCGCAACCGAGAGAACAAAGGTGAAGAGCGGGCTGAGAATGGTGATGATGACGCCGGCGCTGCCCGCGGTTGAGAACTTGACGCCGAGATAGGCGAAGAGCATGAAGATGATGTTGAGTATGGAGCCTGCTAGAAGGTATTTGAGACTTTTTCTGGGAAGACGAAGAGGCTCTTTGAAAAAATAGAGAATTGGCAGAAACGAGACAAACATAATGATAAAACGCCATAGCGTCAGAACCTCTACGCCCACGGACTCAGTCAAAATCTTTAACGCGCTCCAGCCGCCGCCCCAGAGTAACATAGCCAGAAGCATCAGCAGAGTGAATTTTAAAGTGCTGCTCACGGGAGAGGGCGTTTTTGGCGTTTGATGACAATGGTGAGTTTTAAGCTGCTATAGCTCAGCCACAGCGCAAGCCCCGCGTAGGCATAAACTCCCCATTGGCGAATGTCCAGATCCCAGTTTAACAAAGATATCACTAACCACATCATAACAAGTTCAAGAAGAAAATAGAGCAGAGGTACGGCATAAGAGGAACGTCTTTGTCGTCTTTCTGTAAAGTTTCGCTGCATAGATGTGAGGCCTGGTTTGTAAGATTTGGCATGATATTATAGCTTAAGCCAGTATCCAGTTTGGCTCATGCGCATCCCAGGGGCGGCCCTGGAGTACATGGTAGGGCTTATACCGGCTTTTGTAAGTCAGACTTTGGCACCCCTGGACATAATAGCCCAGATAGATCCACTCCAGCTCCTTCTCTTTTGCCATGGAGATCTGTTCAAGCATGGAGTAGGTTCCCAAAGAGTATTCGCTGTAGTCGGGGTCATAGTAGAAGTAGATCGAAGAGATCCCGTTGGGCAGAATATCGATCAGATCGATACCCACAAGCACCTCGTCTATGTAGTACAGGACCTCGTAGCCAAAATCCCCATGCCCATGTACAAAGGACATGTAGTAGTGTTGCGGACTTGTCTTCTCGTGTGTCCAGTCGCGTTTGTCTTTCATATGGCTGTGGTATTTTTCAAAAAGATCAAGATGTGCCTGCGTGACCTGGGGAAGCTGGATATGCACTCTCGTGTTTGCGTTCTTGCGAAGTATGCGGCGTTCCGACTTAGAGAAGCGGTAGTTCTCGACGTCGATCTTGATGCTCTCACAGGCAGTGCACTCCGCGCAGATGGGACGGAAAAACATGCTCCCGAAACGGCGCCATCCTCTTTCGATCAGGGATTCGCAGTACTCGGTAGAGCAGTCTTGAATGATCTTGTAGTGTGTTGTCTGTTGGGTGTCGCTTAGATAGGCGCACTCCTCTTCGGTCGTGTATTCGCGCAGCAGTGTGTTCATAAAGGGAATTTTAGCAGAAGTTTAAAACTTTCCAAACTGCAATCATAAAATGCTCAACGAGGTGATCGGCGGCTCAATCTCTTTGTAGGTCTGAACGCGGATCTTTTTACACAGGCCGGGCAGAATATTTTCAAAAAGATGCAGGTGAAAGTGTAAAAGCAGGTGTATGTCCAGCGCCATCTGGCTCTTCCATTTTCCGATGACGAGAAGGGAGATGCCGTTTTGTATGATCCTGTACTCAAGGCAGCCCTCTTCTTTGTGTGTCGGCGCTATTGTCTCATACAGACAGAGCAGAACCTTCTCACGCTCTTCTTTTTTTGTTGTGATGCGTATGACGAGGTGGACGGTGTCTTGAATATAGGAAACGGTATGCATAAGTGCCTTGATTTGGATAAAAGGTTCCCCATTCTAAGCAAAAAACACTAAAAGCGTGTTAAAATAAAAAACAATTATAGCTAAGGGTTTATATGCTCAAATGGTTCAAACATAACAAAAGACTAGCCTACAAGATCACGGGAGCCAATTTTCTGCTGATGGCCCTGGTGCTTCTTTTTTGGTCACAGCCCAAAGAGGGGTTGAGCGAAAATGAGAAGGCTTCCGCCAATGTGGCCCGCATGGAAGCTAAAGTGAGCAGTGCAGGCGGGTCAAAGCCCCTGCCCCCGCCCAACTTTATGCAGGAGCATCAGGAGACACAAAAAAAGCAGTTGCGTATATTTTTGGTCATCATGGTCATCGCGGGTGCCGGCTTTTTGGGATATGGGTTTTTGAAAAAAGAGTAGCTGCTATAGCGCTGTTAAGGTTTTTCAGGTTAAAACTTGTCGTCCAAAAACTCTTCAAAGTCATTCAGTATGTTTGTAAAACTTGCCAGCATCGCATGGTCATCGCTGTAAAACTGAATATGCGCATGCTCAAAGTACTCGGATGCGATCTTGGGGTCGATGGTCTGGTCCCTCTCTGCGAGGGCTACAAAACAGTTTTTAGGCACTTTCAAGGATCTGAGGCTGCTTTCGAAAGCCAGATAGATATTTGCCGCATTTAAAATGACTTTTTTCTTTTCTTGGTTCTCTTCAAGAGAAAGCAGTTTCTTGGCTTCGGCTGAAGGATGGAGGACAGGATTGATAAGAAGGCAGTCTTTTTTAAACTTTGCCGCCAGATAGAGGGCATAAAAACCGCCCAAAGAGGCGCCGATGATGATGGTGTTGTTCGAAGCTGTCCGAAGCATATCTTCGCTCAGGTGCATACACTCTTGAGGATCGAGTGGAAGATCGGGGATAAGCAGGCGATTTTGCGGGCACTCTTTTCGCAACAGTTGTGCTTTTTCGCCTTGCGACGAGGAGCTATAACCGTGAAGATAGAGGATCGAGCGGTTGCTAAAACGCTTCATGCGTTCTCTTAATCGTTTGTGCTTTGCGAGATAAGCACTCCCTCTATAAGCTTGTCTATATCTCCGTCCAAAATGGCGCTGACATTGGAGAATGCCTCGTTTGAGCGGGTGTCTTTGACCTGCTGATAAGGAGCCAGGACATAAGAGCGGATCTGATGTCCCCAGCCGATCTCCGACTTCTCTATGCCATCTTTTTCAGCTTGCTGTTTCTCCATCTCAAACTCATACAGATGCGATTTGAGCATCTTCATCGCCGTGGCCTTGTTCTTGTGTTGAGAGCGGTCGTTCTGGCACTGCACGACAATACCTGTTTTGATATGCGTGATACGGATGGCGGACTCGGTTTTGTTGACATGCTGACCGCCCGCACCGCTGGCACGATAGGTATCGATGCGGATATCCTTGTCTTCAATCTCGATGGCGATATCGTCATCGAGTTCGGGCGAGACCATAACCGAAGAGAAGGAGGTGTGGCGCTTGGCATTGGAGTCAAAAGGGGAGATGCGCACCAGACGGTGAATGCCGTTTTCAACCTTGAGATAGCCGTAGGCATTTTCGCCTGTGATGAGCATGGAGGCGTCTTTGATCCCCGCCTCTTCGCCGTTTTGGTAGTCGAGAATCTCCGTCTTGAATCCGCGTCGCTCCGCCCAGCGCGAGTACATCCTAAAGAGCATATGGGCCCAGTCCTGAGACTCCGTTCCGCCCGCTCCGGGGTGGATGGAGACGATGGCATTGTTGGCGTCATGTTCTCCGCTGAGCATCACTTCGACTTCCATTTGCTTGACACTTTCATCGAGCTTTTCGGCCTCGCCAAAGAGGGTCTCTATTGTCTCGTCATCTCCCTCTTCTTTTGCCATAGTGTAGAGTTCGGTTGCATCCTCAAGTCTTCCGGCTGCGATCTTGAACTTTTCGAGTTTTCGCTCCAGTTGGGTCTTCTCTTTTTGCACCTGGTTTGCCGCAGCCGCATCGTTCCAGAAGTCCTGGTTGCTCTCTAGGATTTGAATCTCATCTAGGCGTTTTTGAATATTGTCTGGCTTGACAATATTGCGTATATTTTCCATTTTTGTATCTAATGTTTTTAAAAGTTCGCCGTATTCGTAGTGATCCATAAGTATTTGTCCAAGATGTGTATATAATTGCATTATTATAAACTAAGAAGGCTTAAAAAGATGAAGATTGTCCGCTCGCCCCACGAACTCAAAACTATTTTAAAAGAACACCAGGGGGAGATCGGTTTCGTGCCTACGATGGGCGCGCTGCACAGAGGGCATTTGAGCCTGATCGAAAGAGCGCGCAAAGAGAATGCCCTCTGCGTGGTCTCGATCTTTGTCAACCCGACGCAATTTCTGGAAGGCGAAGACCTCGATAAATACCCGAAAAAGTTTGAAGCGGATGAGAAGATCTGTTCTATAGCAGGGGTCGACATCCTCTTCTACCCTCAAGCTGAAGATATGTACGAGGAGGACGAGATAAAAATCTGCTCACCCAATGTCAGAGGCTACGTCCTGGAGGGACATGTGCGCCCCGGCCATTTTGACGGTGTCTTGACGGTAGTGATGAAGCTGTTTAACATCGTGACGCCGACACGTGCCTACTTCGGAAAAAAAGATGCGCAGCAGTTCTTGCTGATCATGCAGATGGTCAAAAACTTCTTTATGGATGTCGAGGTGATTGCCCTTGAAACGATGCGAGAGAGCGATGGACTGGCGATGAGCTCGCGCAATGTTTATCTGAATGATGCAGAAAGGCTTGAGGCTTTGAAGATCGGAAAGTCGCTCAAATGCGCGACAAATCTCGTCATACAGAAGGTGTTCGAGGCGGAGCGGATAGACAAAGAGATGAGGGAAGTCCTGAGCCCTCTGGAAGTCGAGTATATCTCTATCGTTTCGCGCTCTTTTGTTCCCCAGGAAAAAGTCGAGATCGGAAACAGCATCATCTTGGTCGCTGCACGTCTGGGGGCGACAAGGCTGATCGATAATATCTGGATCTAAAAAACGAGGCTACTGCTTCGGGTGCAGGTAGTCAAACTCGACCATCAGGTCAACGATCTGCTTGTAAACAGGCACTGCTGTCAGGGAGGCAAAATGGTTTGTCTTTGGCTGAATGACCGTCACGCCGATGGTATAGTGTCTCTTCTCGTCATTGGCAAAACCGAAAAATGAGGTATTGTACTTCTGGACATATTTCCCTCTCTCGGCGATATGTGCCGTTCCTGTTTTTCCGCCGACTTCAAGGCCGGGAGTGACGGTTCCCTTACCGGTTCCGACATTGACCGTTTTGATCATGATCTGCTTCATCCGCTCCGCCGTAGCCGTGGAGATCACCTGTACGGAGCCTTCAGGCGTGACGGACTCGATATTTCCGTGCATATCGATCAGGTTCTCGACGATAAAGGGCTTCAGGGTGCGGCCGCGGTTGTTGAAGACATTGTAGGCCCTTATCAGCTGCATAACATTGACGTCGAGTCCATACCCGTAGGATGCTGTTGCCTTGTAGATCTCGTCTTTGAGCTGATTGATGGCCGGCACACTTCCTTGTTTCTCATAGGGGAGTTCAAGTCCGCTTTTTTGGGCAAAACCAAAATTGATCAGCCCCTGATAGTAATCAAGTGCGGGAAGTTTCTGGGCCAACTGGGCGATGCCAATGTTGGAGGAGTGGACGATGACGTTTTCAGCGCTTAGCCAGTCGAACTTGTGCTCGTCGGTGATGACCTTGCGTCCGAGCCTCATCCGTCCCTGATGGCCGTTGACAAGATCGTAGGGATTGACAAGCTTGTGCTCAAGAAGAAGTGAAAATATGATCGGTTTCAAGACAGAACCCGGCTCAAAACTGTACTCGATGACATTGGCGTTGAGCGAAGGGTAATCCGATCGGAGGATATGGTCGGGACAAAAACGGTTCGAGCTGGCCATGGAGATGATCCTTCCGGTGTCAGACTCCATGACAACAGCCATGATTTCGTTCGCATCGAGCTTTGTTTGCATCTTTGAGAGTATCTTTTCAACGCGTTTTTGCAGGGTTACGGGAATGGAGAGCTGGATATTCAGGCCGTTGATATCGGGTTTTGTAAAGCTCTTTTTATTGAGGATCATGTAGTTGCTGACATCGCGCGGCCCGAAGCGCCTGCCGTCTTGCTGCGAATTCAAGGCAGAGTCAAAATTTTTCTCTATGCCCTTCACGCCTCGTACAAGCGTATAGCTGTTGTCTTCTACCTTGTGTGTGTAGCCGACGACAGAGCTTAGTAGATCTTTATAGGGGTATTGGCGTTTTTCTCCGCTGGGCAGGATATTGAGCCCGTGAAGGATGTGCTGCCCGTTGGGAAGAACATACTCCGTAAAGACCTTCATCTGCCGAAGCTTGTAGGCCAGAGTCTTGAGGTATTGGGCGTTTTGGGGATTGATGTTATAGGAGAGAACGACACTTCCCTTGCGCGAGGAGAGCCGTTTGTTAATCTCTTTTTCGCTCATGCCGCTGTAGATAGAGAAGAGTTTTACAAAAAGCTCTTTTTTGCCGGGGTCGATGTTTTGGGTGTTGACAACCGCCTTGTAGAGCTGCTGGGTGGTCGCAATGTGAAAACCGTCGGCACTGATGATCTCTCCGCGTTCAGCGCGTGTCTCATCCGAAGTAAACAAAGAGGGGAGATGGCGCTTGTGCATGACCGTGTAGAGCTGTGAGCTTAAAAACAGGATGAAGCCAACAATAAAAAAGAGAAATAAAACTATTATTTTTTTTGATTTATTCTGTCTGGTCATCTGATTTTTAATTTACTTTCTGTAATTGTATCGGAATATTATTGAAATATAGAGGTAGCCTATAGTAGAATCGGGTTTATTGAACCCAAAGGAAAAAAATGAAAAAGTTTCTTATGATCCTGCCCCTTCTGTGGCTCTTTTTGGGATGTTCCACACTGCGTGTCACGGTTGACTATGACCCGGAGTTTGAACTTGAAAAGCAAAAAAGCTTCGCCGTCGTGCACTATGACAGAGAAGGCGAGAACACGCTCTTCAACGACCGCTTGATTGCGGCCTTGCAGAAGGAACTCTTGGCAAAGGGCTACCGCCAAAGCCCAAAAGAGGAGGCGGAGCTGCTCTTCGTCTTTCACGTCAATGTCGAAGAGAAGGTGGACATTGACACCGACTACCATATGGCGGGCTTCATCGGCTACGGCTATAGCCCGGGCATGATGGCCACAGCGCGCACCCACCGCTACACCAAAGGCACCCTTATCATCGACGCGCTGAACCCCAAAAACAAGAAGATCGTATGGCGCTCCATCGCCACGGATACCCTGAGCCGAAAAGAGACACCGCAGGAGCGCATAGCGTATGTCAACACGGTCATTGCAGAAGCGATGAAAAGCTATCCGTCGACCCACAATAGATGATGCGAAGCTTCACCAGCGAGCCGATGCTTGAGATCATCTCCTGGCTGGAGTCGGAACTTTCCAATGGCGCACAAACGCTAGAGTTCGAGGTGCTCAACCCCGACTACGCGAGCAGCACCTACGCCGGAAAGCAGATAGAGATCGGCGGCAACTCCTATCTCTACCGCGGCTACAAGGCCTGGAGCGATCTGGCCGAACTTCTCTTCTGCCGGACGCGCACGCCCGTACTCGCCCAGCCGCACACCGTCGTCATAGGCTTTGAGAAACTCGCGCTCAATGACTCTTTTCATATTTCAGACGAGGAGAATAAAGCAGAGAAATACGGGGTCTCCTCGGCTTTTTTCGAGATCAACAAAAACGAGGAGCCGGCCTTCTTGTGGCCCTTCCGCCAGGCGCTGAAAAACGTGAAGATCCATAACAAAAAACGTGTACTAGACCTCGGCATCAGCGGGGGAAATGAGTTCCATCTCATCAAGGAGAGCGTCGAGGCAAAGCTCTTTGAAAAGATGGAGTTCGTCGGCATCGACCACTCAGCCTCTGCTATAGCCTTTGCCAAAGAGCGTTTTCCTCAGGAAAATATGCGCTTTATAGAGCAGGACATCAATACCCTCGATGCGCTGAATCTCGGACGTTTCGACCTCATTATCAGCATCGGCACTTTCCAAAGCCCGGGAATAGACTTCAAGCCTTTTTTCATGTCGCTGGTGCAGAACTACCTGAGCCCGGAGGGTGCCATTATCCTGGGTTTTCCCAACTGCCGATGGATGGGAGGCGAGATGATCTACGGCGCAAAAGTACCCAACTACGCCTTCTCGGAGATGGGAATGCTCTACTCAGACGTGATCTACTGCAAGAAGTATCTTCAGCAGAAGAAGTTTCGGGTTACGCTTACGGGGAAGGATTATGTTTTTTTGACGGCGACTAGGATTGGGGTGTAACGATTTGTAACCTAATCGACACTTTCGATATCTTTCAGGCTTTTGCCTTTATTAGACTTCCATTCCACCAAGCCATTTGCATTTCGTCCCATTACGATTGTAGCAGCAGCGGAAGGGCTGCTAAATAAGTAGTCTGTCTGTAGAAGCAATTTTTCATTTTTTTTGATAATGACTTTTTCTTCAATAAGCTTGCTTCTTAATTTATTCATTGCATTTGGATATGAATTGACAGTTGTTGTTGCAACTTCTGAGCCTTGAAAAACTACAAAACCATCAGACGTTTGTTGCCCTTGTGCATCGGACCCTCTTGCCGCTTTAATATATAATTTATTGTCACTTTTGGAGGTGTTCTCCTTGATTTGGCGAAGCTCTTCAAATACTTTAAAGCCAAAAATATTGACAAGCATCTTTATGTTTTCTATAAATTCTTCCATTTCTGCTTGGTCAGACTCAGCGATTGACGGTAATGTTGGTGTATTGCTATTTTTTACTTCATAGCGATTTACGCTACTGGCAATTTGATGTAGACGGTTTTCAAGGTACTTGATATGAGCTTTATTGAGGTTCTCATCTTTACTGATAAAGACAATGGCTTCGTTCCAGTAATCTTTTTCGTTCAAATGTTGAGAGAGTCTTTTGATGATGTTTTCTGCTTCACCAATATAAACGAGATCTTTATTGGAACTGATGTCGGATTTGCCAAACAGGAGATATACCCCAGTGCTAGAAAGTTCTTCTCTAGTTGCACTTTCTTTAATTCTGTTACGAGGAATTTTATATGCTTTGCCTGTCCAATTCGACAATTCGCATGTCATGCGTCCATTTGGAACGCCGTCGAGCAAAAATAGCTTAATAGTTTTTGCAAAAACTTTGCCGTGCATAATTCATGTACTCCGTCATATTCATTTTGTAAGAATAACTCAGTTAATATACAACATCATAGAGGACTATTGCTAAAAATAGCATAATTCCTAACATGAATTACGTATTGATATTTTTCAATTGAGGCTGCATAACCACATTTAATATTTCCATGATGCTCCCATACTTTCTTTGGCCGCAAAAAGGATGAGACACGTTAAGTAAAAAGTAATGACATAAACATATTTGTGATTTTAAAAGAGACTCTCAAAGAGAAAGATTTGATGAATTGCAGTACGAAAAGAGAAGAGTAAAATTGCAGCCATAGCTGCTATTTTACATCTGAGTTCGAGAGATCTCTTTATAAGCATTAAGCGCTTTATTCCGCACTTCAAGCATAAATTTCATACTGATCTCTGCCTTGTCGATGGCAAGGGCGGCTTGGTGGAGGTCTTTTACTTGGCCGGTGGCGAGGTCGCTCATGGCCTTCTCTCCGGCTTCTTGCATCTCGTTGACATTATTGAGCGATTTTTTCAGCGTTTCGGCGAAACCTTCACCGACAGTCTTGTTGTTGACGTTACTTTTTCCTAGTAGATCAGCGGTGGAGAGGCCGGTAATGTTATTGATATCTGACATGATCTATCTGTCCTTAGCCTTGAAGAATACTCATAGCACTTTGTGCCATGGTTTTTACGCTTTGAAATGCTGCGACATTGGCCTGATAAGAGCGTGTTGCCTCAATCAGGTCGGCCATTTCGATAACGGGATTGATGTTCGGATAGGCGACGTAGCCTTCGGTGTTAGCGTCAGGATGTCCCGGCTCAAACTTCATCTGGGGCGCCTTGTCGTCACGAACGATCTTGTCGACGATGACACTCATAATCGGCGGATTTACTTTTTTGTTGAACTGGCCTTCGTCAAGCGGGTCGGAGTAGCCATTGTCGCCTGTGTTTTCTGCCAGTTTGTCATTGAGGATCGTGTTGAAGTCAATGGCCTTGAAGATCGCCTCACGGCGTCGGTAAGGTCCGCCCTCTTCGGTGCGCGTTGTCTGTGCGTTGGCAATGTTTGAGGAGATGACATTGACACGTGCCCGCTGTGCGGAGAGTCCGTAGCCGCTGATATCAAAACTGTTTAAAAATGCTGACATGGTTTAGTCCTTTATTGTGTGCGTTCAGAAGCTTGAAGAACAGCCTTGAAGATCGCTGCCTCTTTTTTCAAAGCGGCGGTGATGGCTTGAAACATCATCGCGTTTTTTGTCATCTCGGTTGTCTCGACATCAAGGTCGACACTGTTGCCGTCGTTGCGGGCAAGATGGCCGTCACGGTAAAACAGCTTGGCCTGGTCATGCCCCTTGTCTAAAGCAGAGCTGAAGTGCGCCCCGTTCGTCTGCGCCAACTGCAAGCGAGGAACCTTCGGCTCGTTGAAGATCTTTTTTGATTCGGCGGTCAGTGCTTCTTCAAAACGGATGTCCCGAGGACGGTAGAAGGGGGTATCTTCGTTGGCGATATTTCCCGCGATAAGATCCTGTCTGGCAGCACGGTGGTCTAAGGCTTTTGCCATTAAAGAGTGCGCTTGGCTGATTTCGAGACCCATCTTTTCTCCTTCAATTTGCTCTATTAGCAAGCAAAATGTATTCCAAAAATAGTGCTTTTCGATGAAGATTTTTCAAATCCTCTTCAAAATTTAGCTTCTTGGAAAGCTTGACACTTCAGGGAAGCTTCTCTAAAGATAGCCGCCCTCTTCAGTGAAGCTTTTGCCTTGCGGAGGTAAAATACTCCTCTTAAAATAGATTATACATTTCTAGTCTTAATGAAAGTTGGATGATGACGGACAGAGCGCTTTTTTTATCGGTAGTACTGCTGATGACTATCGGGATCATATTGGCCTATTCGCTTTCAACCTATGCCATTATCTTGCTTGACTACGGCCCCTTTCATTTTGCATACCGCCAAGTGGGTTTTGCTTTCGTCTCTATTATAACAATGTGGTTTGTCTCCCGTTTGGAGCCCGAAACATGGCTGCACCGCATAGGCCTGACACTCTTTTTCCTGGGTCTTTTTCTGATGATCATTATGCCCTTTTTGCCCGCCTCTTTGGTGAGTGAAGTCGGAGGTGCAAAGCGCTGGATAAAGCTTTTCGGCTTCTCTTTGGCCCCGGTGGAGTTTTTTAAGATAGGCTTTGTCTATTTTCTGGCCTGGAGTTTTACGCGAAAACTGAGTTCGCATCACAGCGAGCTTCGTCTTCGTGACGAGTTCGCCCGCTTTTTCCCTTACGCCATTGTTTTTGTTATGGTGATGTTCTTGATCGCCTTTATGCAGAACGATCTGGGACAGGTGGTTGTGCTTGGACTCACGCTGGCTTTTCTGCTCTTTTTTGCGGGGAGCAGCTTCAAGTTTTTCCTCTCCCTGATCTTTCTGGCCTTTGCCTTTTTCCTCTTTTTTATCGCGACGACCGCACACCGAATAGACCGAATCAAGTCATGGTGGGCCTCTGTACAGGGATTCGTGCTGAGTTTTTTCCCCGAGTCGATTGCTGAACATCTGCGCATCTCCGTTACCGAAGAGCCCTATCAGATAGGACACTCCTTGAACGCCATCCATAATGGCGGATTTTTTGGTACGGGTCTTGCCAACGGGACCTTCAAGCTCGGCTTTTTATCCGAGGTACATACGGACTTTGTTCTGTCGGGACTGGCCGAAGAGTTCGGTTTTGTGGGTGTTCTTTTCGTGACGATAATCGTTATTTTTGTCCTGCAGCGGATTTTCAAGATCGCCAATCGAAGCACCAATACGATCTTTTATCTTTTCAGTGTCGGTATAGGGCTTCTTTTTGCCTTTACCTTTTTGATGAACGCCTACGGCATCAGCGGCCTGACGCCGATCAAGGGGATCTCTGTCCCCTTTCTCTCCTACGGCGGTTCCTCAATGCTGGCCGCTTCGATAGGTATGGGCATGGTGCTAATGATCTCCAAAAGGATGAAAAGATGACCATTCTTATTACCGGCGGCGGCACGGGAGGGCATCTGGCCATTGCAAAAAGCCTCAGGGACGCGGCGATAAAAGCGGGCCACAGGGCCATTTTTATAGGCTCCACGTCGGGTCAGGACAGGGGATGGTTTGAAGGGGATGCGCGGTTTGAAGGCGTACATTTTTTGCAGACAAGCGGGGTTGTCAACAAAAAGGGAGCGGCCAAAATAGGCGCGCTTCTGCTCAGCCTCAAGGCGACGCTCAACGCGCTTATACTTGTGCGAAGAGCAGACTGTGTGATCAGCGTCGGCGGATTCTCGGCGGCTCCGGCCTCTTTTGCAGCTGTGCTGCTGAGAAAGCCCTTCTATATCCATGAGCAAAATGCCACGCCGGGACGTCTTAACAGAGTGCTCCGCCGCTTTTCAAAAGCCTTCTTCAGCTCATATGAAGCCACCTCGCTTCTCAAAGACTACCCCGTAAGAGAGAGCTTTTTTGAAGGAGCGCGGGTCAGAAAAAAGGTGAAAACAGTTATCTTTCTGGGCGGATCTCAGGGGGCGCGCTTTATCAATGAGCTGGCCCTTAAAATTGCCCCGCTCTTGCATGACAAAGGGATAAAGATCATCCATCAGGCCGGAAAAACGGAGCTTGAAGATGTCAAAGAAGCCTACCGCTCTCTGGGCATTGCCGCAGAGCTTTTTGATTTCAGGCCGGATATCGACGCATTGATGGAGCAGAGCGATCTGGCCGTGAGCCGTTCGGGAGCGAGTACCTTGTGGGAGCTCTGCGCTTCGGGCCTGCCCGCACTCTATGTTCCCTATCCCCATGCGGCCGCCGACCATCAGTTTTACAACGCGAAGTTTTTGGCGGAAAAAAATGCTTCTTGGCTCTGCCGACAAGAGGATGACCCCTATCGTCTGCTGCTCTCCTTGCTTGAGAGAGACATGCGCGAGCAAAGCAAAGTCCTACGCGAGCTGATAAAACCAAACGGCGCGGAACTGATCATAAAAGAGGTGGAAAAATGCTTGCAGAAGTAACACAGTGGATCATCTCTACCGTAGGCGAGTGGGGATATACAGGCATCCTTGTCATGATGGCCATTGAGAGCAGTTTTATCCCTTTTCCCAGCGAGGTGGTGATGATCCCTGCGGGTTATCTCTGCTACAAGGGGGAGATGAGCCTGCCGCTGGTACTGACCTCGGGCTTTGCAGGCTCGATGATAGGCGCCTGGGTGAACTACTTTTTGGCGATGAGTCTGGGGCGAAAGTTCTTGTACGCCTATGGGGCCTACTTCTTTATGAAACCGCCTGTTCTGGAGAAGATCGAGCGGTTTTTTAAGGCTCACGGCGCAGTCTCCACCTTCAGCGGGCGTCTCATTCCGGGTATCCGCCAGCTCATCTCCATCCCCGCGGGCTTTTCAAAGATGCCGCTGGGGCTTTTTTCTTTTTACACCTTCTTGGGAGCGGGACTCTGGTCAAGCGCCCTGGTCTTTTTGGGCTATTTTATGGGAGAGAAGGAGGTGCTGATAAAAAGTTATGTGAATGAGCTCGTCTGGGCCGCTTTGGCACTGGTCTTTGTGATCGCCGCCGTCTATATCTACCTGCACAAAAGAGCTCGAAAAGCAGATCAATAAATAATAAATCTATCAAGCTTGCCTCTTGTGATTTGACCAAAGGAAACGCCTACGGTGCCCAACTTTCCTCTCGTCATTTGACCAAAGGGAATGCCTGTGGTGCCCAACTTGATTGGGAATCTTCCCTCAAAGATGCCAAGGAGAGAGAAAATTATTTATACTTGTCACCCGACCCCTAATCTATGAAATGTTTTTTTTGTGAGTTTTTTTCACAGTCTTAGGACCTTAGGTATGAAGTAGCGAGTTGTTACCTGACCCTATTCTTTATAGTAGTCGGTTCACTCATTTGCACCAATCTTTTTCATGATTTTATTCCACTTATAAATTTAAACAACATCACATATTTTAAGATTTGTGTCTCGTTCTAATTGTAAATCATTTATTCTTTTATTACAGGGCACCTCCAAAAACCCCAGTTACCTTCAGCGATAGAGAGATGTTCACAATCAAGGCGACCCTTTGAAGCCCTAGCCATAGCTAAGGCAAGAAGGGGCAACGCAGAGTGTGGGCATCTGTCTATCGCCCGCAGTGATACTGATATGGTATTAAACTTCAGACGAGGTATTAAGATGAAAGAGATATTTGAAAGCGTTCAGAAAAAGTTTAAAGACTTGGAAACATTTCTAAACTGCGCGAGTACAAAAGAAGAGCTTGAAACACCCGAACTTCTGGCAGAACTCAATGACGCCTTGAGCGACGCCTATGTGCTTATTAACCAGGGTTTTTGTGAAAATGTCGGCGCCTGTGAAAAGTGTGTCGAAAACAGGGACCAGTTGCAATTGCTGGTGGAGATGATGGACCAGTG
Organism: Campylobacterales bacterium; assembly: GCA_014859655.1. Lineage (GTDB taxonomy): Bacteria > Campylobacterota > Campylobacteria > Campylobacterales > Sulfurimonadaceae. The sequence continues at coordinate 40,847 of JACUTT010000007.1, read as the reverse complement.
CGAGGAGAAACAAGCCCTGAGCGAGGAGGCTTTTGCCTCTTTGCAAAAGTTCAGGCAAAACATTCCGGAGATCCTTCCCAAGATGCAAAGCGTCTACAGCGAAACCTTGCATAATATGCAAGCTTAGCGCCTTTATACTCTTTTTACTCCTACTTTGATATAATCGCGCACTTTTTAACCAAGGAGAGCTTTTTAAAAGACTCTTCTGAAATAAGGCGAGATAATGGACGTTCGTAAAGCATTTCTAGACTATTTTGAATCCAAAGGACACGCAAAGATCGAAAGCGCCCCTTTGGTACCCGACGATGCGACCCTGCTGTTCAACAACGCAGGCATGGTGCCGTTTAAATCAATCTTCACCGGTGAAGTGCCTGTACCTAAAAACCCGCGCGCAACCTCTTGCCAGACCTGCCTTCGCGCCGGCGGAAAGCACAACGACCTTGAAAACGTCGGCCACACCGCACGCCACCACACCTTCTTTGAGATGCTTGGAAACTTCAGTTTCGGCAACTATTTCAAAGAAGAGGCGATTGCGTATGCCTGGGAGTTTATCACCAAGGAGCTTGCACTTCCGGTGGAAAAACTCTGGGTAACGGTGCACGAGAGCGACGATGAGGCGGAACAGATCTGGAAGAAGTATATTTCGCCGGAGCGCATTATGCGTCTTGGCGACAAGGACAACTTCTGGCAGATGGGCGACACAGGTCCATGCGGTCCCTGTTCGGAGATATTCTATGACCAGGGCGCGGAGAACTTCAGCGGTCCCGAAGACCGTATGGGCGGCGAGGGTGACCGTTTTCTCGAGATCTGGAACCTTGTCTTTATGCAGTACGAGCGCAATAAAAAAGGTGAGCTGACACCGCTTCCTCAGCCCTCCATCGACACGGGAATGGGACTTGAGCGCGTTATCGCCATCAAAGAGGGCAAGCTGAGTAACTATGACACCTCTCTCTTTATGCCGATGATCAAAAAGGTCGAAGAATTTACGGGAAAAAGCTACAGCTACAAGAGCGGCGCCTCCTACCGTGTTATAGCAGACCATATCCGTACGGCGGTATTTTTGCTTGCCCAGGACGTGAATTTTTCCAACGAGGGGCGCGGCTATGTACTGCGCCGGATTTTGCGCCGCGCGGTGCGTCACGGCTATCTTCTGGGTCTGCATGAGGCCTTTATGTACAAGATCGTGGATGTGCTTGTGGCTCAGATGAAAGAGGCCTACCCTTACCTGGAGACGAAAGCCGAAGCGGTAAAGACACAGATACAGCTTGAAGAGGAGCGTTTTTTCAAGACGATTTCTTCGGGGATTGAACTCTTCAACGCCGAACTGGCACACACCAAAGAGGTCTTCAGCGGCGAGGTGGCCTTTAAGCTCTACGATACCTTCGGTTTTCCCCTTGACCTTACGGAAGATATGCTCAAAGAGAAGCATCTTAGCCTTGACGTCGACACCTTTGAGGCACTGATGAAAGAGCAGCGCGAGCGCGCCAAAGCGGCCTGGAAGGGAAGCGGCGATGCGGCGACGGAGGGCGAGTTCAAACTCCTTCTAGAAAAATTCGGCAAAAACGAGTTTGTCGGTTATGAGAAGCAGGGCCATGAGACTACGGTTCTGGCACTCTTGAGCGAGGATTTCAAGATCGTGGATGAGCTTCACTCGCTTCACACAGGATGGGTACTGCTTGAGCAGACACCTTTTTACGCAGAGAGCGGTGGGCAGGTCGGTGACATCGGTGTCATCGAGGGACACGGGACGATAACGGATACCCGAAAGTTCTTTGATCTCAACCTCTCGCACATCGAAGTCAAAGAGACGATAAAGACCAAACAGAGGGCAAACGCCATCGTCGATCTCTCTCGCCTTGAGATCGAAAAACACCACTCGGCGACCCACCTTTTGCATGCCGCGCTCTATGAGATTTTGGGCGACCATATCTCCCAGGCAGGCTCGCTGAACGATGCAAGCCGCCTTCGTTTTGACTTCTCGCACCCTAAGGCGATGTCGCATCAGGAGATCGCCGAGGTCGAGGAGCAGGTAAACTACCAGATCCTTCGCGGCGTAGGGCGCACGACAAAAGAGATGAGTATTGACGAGGCGAAAAACAGTGGGGCAAAAGCACAGTTCGGCGAGAAGTACGGCGACAAGGTGCGTGTGGTAAGTTTCGGCGACGCTTCGGTCGAGCTCTGCGGCGGAACCCACGTAAACAACACGGCGGCGATCGGCACCTTTATCATCACCAAAGAATCCGGCGTCTCTGCGGGAGTGCGCCGTATTGAAGCCGTCTGCGGAAATGCCGCCTACAACCTCTTCAAAGAGCAGCGCAATACCCTTCTTAAAGCCGAAGAAGAGGTAAAGAACCGCGATATCCTTTTGGGGATAGGCAAACTCAAAGAGCAGGTCAAAATGCTCAAGAGTGAACTTCAAGAGAGCGCTTCGGCTTCAAAAGAGGAGCTGACGACAGAGAAGATCAAGGGGATCAGCGTTGTGGTTGAAGAGATCAAGAGTGGCGATATCAAGACGCGTATCGATGAGCTTAAGAATGAAAATCAATCTTTGTGCGCAATGTTGTTTCAAGTTAAAGGTGATAAAGTTCTCATCGCAGCTGGGATAAAGGATGCGGGTGCAAAAGCAGGCGACTGGATCAAAGCAATCGCGCCTATTCTGGGCGGCGGCGGCGGCGGTCGCGACGATTTTGCGCAGGCAGGCGGAAAAGATCCCTCAAGGCTAGAAGAGGCGAAATCAGCCTCTTTGGCCTACATCAAAGAGCAGTTAGAAAAAAAAATATACATCTAAGGTAGTCAATGAAAGCAGCAATGACAGAGTTTTTCTGGGCAAATACGGAAATGGTCGTGTTTTTACACGTCATTTCGGCAGTGATCTGGGTAGGCGGAATGATAGCAATGCGTTATGCGGCGCACCACTCCTTTGTGCATGTGGAGAACCCCCACTTCAGACTGGAGCGCATCTCTCACGCGCTTAAGCGCCTCTTTATGATAGTGCTTCCTTTTGTGCTGATACTCATCATTACTGCCGTGCTGATGGCGGTCGGTTGGGACTTTCGCAATGCCGCACTGGATGCTAATGCCAATGTGATCGATCAGAACGCGATGGACATGTATAACCTGGTCCACATCAAAGAGGCGATCTGGATGATCATGGCGATCAATCTGGGCGGTATGATGTATCTGCGCGCAAAAGCAGACAAGGCCCTCAAGGGCGATGCTATAGCAGAGGCGCAGAAAAAGCTCTCCCTTATCGGAAAGTATCTGGTACCTCTTAATATCATCTTGGGTGTTGTCGCTATCTATATGGGTGTTGTGCTTCGTTACTCGCACGCATAGTTCTCTTCTTTTAAACCCTCTTTCTGAGGGGGCTTTTTTCTAAAACTTCCCCTTTCTCCCCATTTTGTACTCCTCAAGTTTAATATAAAAAATTATAATAATATTTTAAGACGTACTTTGTTAATATCTCTGACACAATATTTAAAGGAAACTTAGTGAGTGATACTATCTACCACATAATGAGTACTTATGCTAACCAGGTCATCTTCGTGCATGTCCTGAGTGCGGTTGTCTGGCTGGGGGCTATGATCTCGGCGCGTTATGGCAGAGTGAAGCCGCTGCGCCAGCTCTCCACACCAGAAGAGTACATCTATGAGACAGAGCGATACAAGCGCTTTTTTAAGCTCACCTTTCCCTTCATCATCCTTCTTTTTCTCACCTCTGTGCTAATGGCGCTGGGATACAAAGACAATGCGATCGATCCGGAAGGATTTATGACGACGGACACGGCAGTTGACATGTACAAGATGATCCATACCAAAGGCGCCATCTGGACAGTAATGGTGATGAACATGGGTCTGATGGCATGGATCAACTCTAGGGCTGCGAAGAACTTCGACCACTGCAGCAATATGAAAGAGTGCAAAAAGTGCAAAGATGCACTCTGGATAATCTACAACTATTTGATGCCGATAAATATTATTTTGGGTGCGGTAGAGATTATGCTGGGCATCATCCTGCAGAGCTCTTTTTAGGGACAAATTTCGGTATAATTTCTTATGAAAACTAAGAAGATCAGACTCTGCTCACAGTCCGAGAGCAGAGCACTAATTTTACACGGTGCGGGTCTTGACTTCATCCAGTCGCCTGTAGACTATGACGAAGAACAGATCATTGCACACTCTGCAAAAAACTTCGTCTATCAGGCGACGGTGGGAAAATACAAGGCCGCACTTAGAGAATATGACTACCATGAGTACCCGCTTCTCTGTGCTGACACCGTTGTTGCCTCCCAGAACAAGATCCTTCGAAAAGCTAAAAATATTGATGATGCCAGAGAGATACTGTTAAGCCAAAGCGCAAACACCACCTCCATTATCACCTGTATGATCTACAAAAGCGAAAAGTTTGAGCTTGTGGATATCTCAAGCACGGAGTATCTTTTCGACACTTTTGACAAAGAAAAACTTGAATCCTACCTGCACTCAGGCGAGTGGAGGGGAAAAGCCGGCGGATGCATGGTAGAAGGCTTTTGTAAGTCCTACATCAAAGAGGTCAAAGGCTATGAGTCTTGCGCTATGGGGCTCAGCATTGAAAAACTCCTCCCCTATCTCGCGCTATGATCAGCTATAGCACAGAGCTGGCCGCGCTTAAGCGCTCCGGACGCTATAGAGAGCGCCGTATATTTGACGCGAGGATCATCGATCTGGCCTCAAACGACTACCTGGGGCTTGCGCACAACAAAGATCTGCTAAACAAGGCCTGCGCACGCCTTGCCTCCTGCGATTCTCATGCCCCAAAAGCCTCGATGCTGGTCAATGGCTACCATAGCATCCACGCCTCTTTTGAAAAAGCCCTCTGCCGGGTCAACGGGTATGAGGAGGGGGTGATACTCGGCTCTGGGTTTAACGCCAATATTGCTCTTATCGAAGCTCTCGTGCGCAAGGGAGATGAGCTTTTTATGGATGAGAAGTACCACGCCTCGGGAGTGCTGGCTGCGAAACTTCTTGAATCAAAGGTGAGTTATTTTAAACACAACGACGCCGAAGAGTTGAGAAAAATGCTTGAAAACTCATCCGCAAAGCGCAAGATCATCGCTGTTGAAGGGATCTACTCCATGGACGCGGATCTGTTGAACAAAGAGATTATCTCTCTTGCCGATAGTTACGAAGCCCTGCTTGTCTTAGACGAGGCACACAGTTCGGGTGTGATCGGAGCGCATCTGGGCGGGATTCTTGACTTTTACGGACTCGAGGTCAAAGCGAACTACATCAAGATGGGGACCCTGGGCAAGGCGTACGGAAGTTTCGGCGCCTATATCCTGGCCTCGTCACACATCATCGATTATCTTATCAACCGGGCAAAACCCATTATCTATGCCACGGCCCCCTCACTTTTTGATACGGCCCTGGGCGAGGCCTCGCTAGAGTATATCCAGAAAAATCTACCTTCGTTGAAAGAGCAGATCGCCTCACGCCAGAAGATAATCGAAGAGATCCTGGGTCTGAAATGCGAAGGACTGATCGTCCCTATCAGGGTCGAGGACAACCGCAGGGCAGTGCAGATCCAGGCTGAACTTTTGCAGGAGGGCTATCTTGTCGGCGCCATTCGCCAGCCGACGGTGGATGCGCCGATTATCCGTCTTATCGCGCGACTTGGGGCAGGTGAAAAAGCGCTGAGGGATGTCTGTTGTCTTATAAAAAGTAAAATTAGATAAAATGGCTGTTGATGAAGATAGATAGACTGCACATATCCTATCAGGGCCAAAGCCTTGTCGATATCTCTTTTGAGCTCAAAAACTCTTTGGCTCTGGTCGGCCAGAGCGGAAGCGGCAAGAGTCTGACACTCAAGGCACTGCTGGGAATGCTCCCGGAGAGTATGCATCTTGAGCTGGAGATAGATGCCCCCTTCGAGCTGATACGCGGTAAAAGCCTGGCCTTTGTTCCGCAAAATCCATTTACGGCACTCTCTCCGCTGACCAAGATCTCGAAGCAGTTTTTTGCGCCCAAAGAGAAGATGAAGACCCTTTTTAAGCAGGTAGGTCTTGACTTTTCTCTTAGCGAACGCTTTCCCTCCGAACTCTCCGGCGGACAGCTGCAGCGCGTTATTATTGCGATGGCGTTGAGCTCGGATCCCAAGCTGATGCTTCTGGATGAGCCGACGACAGCGCTTGACCCGCACAACAGAGAAGTGGTGATTGAGCTTCTCAAAAGACTGCAGAAGACGATGGGATTCAAGATCCTTTTTGTCACGCACGATATGAAGAGTGCCGAGGCTATGTGCGAAGAGATATGTGTCATAAAGAACGGCAGAGTCGTCGAAAGCGCAGAGACATCGGTGATTTTGAATCAACCGCAGGCGGAATACACAAGGGTGCTGATAGCATCAAATTTTTTAAATCGGGAATATAGGGTATGAGATTTTTTTTAATTTTAGCGGCAGTTCTGGGCCTCTCGGGCACAGCATCTTTGGCCTACTATTACAACCAGGTCAAATATGAGGTCAACACGCTGATTAACTATAATCCGACATTGACAACGGAGATATTTGATCGAAACGGCGACAAGATCGCCAATATCTTTGACAAAGAGCACCGTTATTATGTCAATTTTGCCCATATTCCGCCGCAGGTGATCGAAGCGCTTATCGCCATCGAGGATACGATGTTTTTTGAACATTCGGGCGTGAATGTAGATGCCATATTTCGAGCGGTCATCAAAGATATTAAGGCTGGAGGGCTGGTAGAAGGCGCTTCGACGATAACACAGCAGCTGGTCAAAAACACACTTCTGACGCGGGAAAAAAAGTTTTCGCGTAAGTTCAAAGAGCTTCTTTTCGCCCTTAAGATCGAAACTGAACTGACAAAAGAGGAGATACTGGAGCGCTATCTCAACCAGATCTACTACGGACACGGATATTACGGGATAAAAACGGCGGCTTTGGGATATTTTCACAAAGATCTTGACCGTCTCAGCCTCAAAGAGATCGCTGTCTTGGTCGGACTGCCGAAGGCACCCTCGTACTATATGCCCACGCGCCATTACGAGCAGGCAATGGGACGGGCAAACCGTGTTGTCAGCCGTATGTATCAGCTCGGCTGGATAGACGAGAAGGCTTATGTCTCTGCCTTGGAGGAGAAGCCGGAGGTCTTTGACGATACGCTGACACGAAACCGTGCGCCTTATGTTGTCGACGAGGTGATGCGACAGCTAAACGGTACCTTTGACAACTTGCGCGGTGGCGGCTACAAGATCATGACCTCGATCGACATCCGCATGCAAGAAGCCGGAAGAGAAGCGCTTCAAAAAGGGTATGAGCTGGGCCTTGAGCGCATGAGGCTCTCGGAAGATTTCAACCAGACGCTGATGGAGAAGATGAATGGCGCCCTGGTCGCTATGGAGCCGCAAAGCGGAGATATCCTGGCCCTGGTCGGCGGTCTTGACTACACGCAGAGCCAGTACAACCGTGCCACACAGGCAAAACGGCAGCCGGGCTCAGCCTTCAAGCCCTTGATCTATCAGGTGGCGGTAGACCTTGGGTATTCGGGTGCTTCGCAGCTTGTGGACATCGCGCGGACTTATGATTATGAGCTCGATGGTGAAGAGAAGAAGTGGCGTCCGAAAAACTATGAAAAAGATTATAAGGGCTTCATTACGCTGCGTGAGGCCTTGATCTATTCGCGCAACCTTGCCACAATCAATCTTGTCACAGACATCGGTCTGACGACGATGCGGCGTGAGCTATATCGGTTTGGCATACAGGATCTTCCTGCCGATCTTTCTCTGGCTCTGGGAAGTATCTCTGTCTCGCCTCTTGATTTCAGCCGCTACTATACGACGATCTCCAATTACGGCACCCAGGTTGAGCCGATCCTGATTCACAGTGTCCAAAACACATTCGGCCAAGAGATGAGATACAAGAATAAAAAAGAGGTACTGACCTCGCCGGAGCAGGCCTATATCATGATCGATATCTTAAAAGATGTTGTCACAAAAGGAACGGGAAGGCGTGCGCGTGTACCGGGGATAGAGCTTGCGGGCAAAACAGGAACAACCAACAACGGCGTCGATGCCTGGTTCTGCGGTTTCTCCCCTGAGATACAGACGATTGTCTGGTACGGAAATGATGACAATACGCCGATGTTTAAAGGCGAACAGGGCGGACGGACAGCGGCTCCGGTATTTGCAGCGTTTTATAAAGATATACTGCGCACACACCCGGAGACAAAACGAAAATTCGATGAGCCTGAAGGGATTGTGAGTACAATTGTTAATGGCCAAAAAGAGTATTTTACGCCCATTTCCAAACCGCCTCAGGTGCAAAACACGCAAGGCGCAAACGAAGAACTTCTTTTTTAAAGGAAACAGATGAAAACGCTAATAGCACTTGTAATGATCTGGATGACACTGAGTGCGGATATGTTTTCGCAAGGGAGTGCGTCTCTTGGAATAAAACTGGGTTCTGTCTCGGTTTCAAACGAGAACTATACCGTAGCCGGTCTCAGCGGCAACTATTTTATCCTAGACGATCTTTCTGTGGGAGTAGGGTATGAGAGGTGGTTTTCGGCAAGCCCAAACATTCAGAAGATAAGTGCAGAGAGCAGCTATTTTATACCTGTGGATAAAAAGCTGCGCCCCTATGTCGGAGTGCTCTACCGGCATATCTTTGTCAGCAATTTTGATAATATCAATGCTTACGGGTACCGCGCGGGCTTGGCCATAGTAAATCAAAATCTCCTGGTCAGCGGCGGCATCGTACAGGAGAGACACGAGAGCCGGACGGCAATCTTCGATAAAACGCATACCTATGCAGAAGTGCTTATCGGTTTCTTCTTTTAGGCTGCAAAAGCCCGGTTCAGCGCACAAAAGAGTGCTTTTATCGAGGCGTAGGCTGTATCGGTATCCGCGCCGACTCCGTAGAAGGCGTCCAAGGATTTTGTCTGCACCTGGATATAGGCAACCGCTTTTGCCGAGGACTTCACCCCGCAGGTATGTTGGGTAAAGTCTGTTAAGGTGAACTTGTTGGGATAATCTTTTTTAAGGGCATCTCGACAGGCATCGATCGGGCCATTTCCCTGCCCTAAAGTCTTGACCTCCTTGCCCTTATAGTTATAGGTCAGGGTGCACTTGACCAGATGATCCTTGGCTGTGACCGAACTCATAGCAAAATCGATGAGCTCAATATGCATCTTGGGTTTGAAATAGGTCTTTTTGAAGATATCAAAGATCTCTTCCGCCTCAAGTTCTCTGCCCTCTTTGTCCGTCACAAGCTGCACGATGCGCCCGATCTCGGGATGCATCTTTTTGGGAAGTGAGTAGCCGTATTTTTCTTCCAAAAGGTAGGCGACCCCGCCTTTTCCTGACTGGGAGTTGATGCGGATGATTCCCTCATAGCTACGTCCGAGATCGCCGGGATCGATAGGAAGGTAGGGCACTTCCCAGAACTCATCTTTCTTACTCTTTTGGTAGGCGAGTCCTTTATTGATGGCATCCTGGTGAGAACCTGAAAAAGCTGTATATACGAGTTCTCCTACATAGGGATGGCGCACATGTGTCTCGATATTTGTGCAGCGCTCAACGACATCCAAAACGGTGTTGATATCAGAAAAGTCCAGTTTAGGGTCAATCCCCTGGGTGTACATGTTCAAAGCAAGGGTGATGATATCGACATTTCCAGTGCGCTCGCCGTTGGAAAGAAGGGTGCCCTCAACACGGTCCGCTCCGGCCAAAAGTGCCAGCTCTGTCGCGGCAACTGAGGTACCGCGGTCGTTGTGCGTGTGCGTTGAGATCAGCACATGTTCACGGTTGTCAAGGTGTCGGCCCATCCACTCTATCTGGTCGGCATAGACATTGGGTGTCGCCATCTCGACCGTTGCGGGAAGGTTGATGACGACCTTGCGCTCTTCGCTGATGCCCCAGGCTTTGGTCACTGCGTTGCAGATCTTGGAGGCAAACTCAAGCTCTGTGCCCGTAAAACTCTCCGGAGAGTACTCCAAAGAGATCTTCCCGTTATGCTTCGCCTCGTATTTTTTGACCAGCTCGACGCCTTCAAGGGCGAGTGTGATGATCTCCTCCTGGCTCATCTTGAAGACGATCTTTCGCTGCGCCACGGAGGTGGAGTTGTACAGATGCACGATGGCATGTTTGACGCCTCTTAGTGCCTCAAAAGTCTTTTCGATAAGGTGCTCTCGCGCCTGTACCAAGACCTGAATAGTCACATCATCGGGGATGAGGTTCTGCTCGACAAGGGTGCGCAAAAAGTCGAATTCGACCTTTGAGGCGGAGGGAAATCCCACCTCAATATTTTTGAAACCGAGTTTGACAAGGAGTTTGTACAGTTCGAGTTTTTGGCTTAGGTTCATAGGTGTGACAAGGGCTTGGTTGCCGTCGCGAAGATCCACGCTGCACCAGATCGGTGCTTTTTCTATGACTCTGTTCGGCCACTCTCTATTGGGCAAATCGACCTGCGGATAAGGTTGATATTTCTGTACAACTTCCTTCATAAGGATTCCTTGGAAATCTGCAAGAGAAGACTTGCAGTAAACTCAAATTTCAATAAATACGTTACTGATAGTGCAATTATAGCAAAGTGGGGGTGCAAAAGAGAAAAAAGAGAAAATCATGAAAAATCATGAAGCCTTTTTTAAGATAGGCATCTTGTAGATAGTAGCCATAGTCGCTAGTATTTGCAATGGCGAAGAGGGCATAGACACCCTCGGGAGCATTGATATCAAAGATATAGAGGTCGTATCTGTTGCGGGAGACATGCTCGGCGGCTTCGTCTTCAATTTGGGCTAGATCGACGCTATATTCCTCCTCTTCAAGCATCTCCTTGAGCGTCTATGCAAGCAAAGGTCATCTTCTAAGAGGAGGAACCTATAGGCCATCTTGGCTACTCTGGGGATGAGTTGTTTGAGACGATCTCAAGCAAAAAGCGCGCCCCGTGTTCTGTGTTTGTTGCCGAAAGGGAGCCGCCGAGCTTTTGTGCGATCTGCATACTCATATACAGACCGATACCCGTGCCTTTGCCCTCTGTTTTGGTTGTGAACTCGGGTTTGAAGATGTCATGGAGGAACTCCGGCGGTATTCCCCCCGCATTGTCCTCGATCTCTATATTGATATGGCTGTCTTCTCGGTAGAAGCTGATGTCAATACGGCGCTCTTTGATAGCTTTCTCGTTGAAGGCATCTTTGGCATTGTTGATGATGTTCAAGATGAGGTGTTTAAACTCATTTTCTATCCCGTGTATCAGGATCTCCTTGGAGCTTTGGATAGAAATGCTGATATTGTTTTTCAAGAACTCATCATTGACAAGTAGCATAACCGACTGCACACAGCGCTTGATGCCGAAGCTCTTCGCTTCCTTGTCAGGCCTGAAAAATGTTCTGAACTCCTGCAATGTGGTGACCATGTGCTCGATCTGTACCTGAATATCATCGGTGAGCTCGTTGATATAGGCCTGGTCAACACTGCCGCTTTCAAAATCGCCTCTGAGGATGTCGCTCATCATAGAGAGGGCATTGAGCGGCTGTTTCCATTGATGCGCAACCGCGTCCATCATCTCGCCCATTGAGGCCATTTTTGCCTGCTGCTCATACATTCTGTGGTTCTCTTTGCGAAGCTTGACCTCTTCTTGGATACGTTGTTCAAGGTCATGATTGATGCTGTCAAGCTCTTGTCGCAATCTGTCGGCATGGCTGACGCTTACCTCAAGGCTTTTTTTGCGTTTTTCGTAGCGTTTTAAGAAAAAGTCAAGCTGTAGGTCAAGGTCGTTTCTGCTGGGGGAACGGGCAGTTTTTTTGATCGACTCTATCAACTCGTCCGTTGATAGAAGGCCATACTGCTCACTTGGGTTTTTTCGCCGCTTTATTTCCGGAGCCGATTTTACGAAAGGGTTTTTTATCATAATGAACAATTATAACAAAAAATGATTAATAGTGAGGATTAAAATATTTTAAAGCAGGTAGGCCCGCAAGGTCTTATCCTTGAGGGCACTAGCTTAGCAAGAGTAAGTGGTTTTGAATTCAAAGGCAGTAGGACGCGCTTCGTCCGGCCATACCTGTGTCTCAAACTTATAGTGCTGGTAGGTGTCAATGAAATCCTGGGTAAATACCGGCTTCAAGAAATCATTGTCACGAATAAGAGCCTCTAGTGAGCCGCGAAGCGTATGCGGCATTTGAGGGATTCCTTTTTCACGGATCTCATCAAGGCTCAGCTCGAACAGATCCTCATCCATCGGACCGATCGGAATCTCTTTGTTCTTGATACCATCAAGACCGGCCATCATCATGACGGCAAAGGCAAGGTATGGACATGCTGTAGAATCTGGGAAACGCATCTCGATACGTGTCGCTTTTTCGCCTGCACCGTAAGGGATACGGCATGAAGCCGAACGGTTCTGGCTAGAGTAGGTCAGGATGCTCGGAGCTTCAAAGCCCGGAATAAGACGCTTGTATGAGTTTGTTGACGGGTTGGTAAAGGCAGCAACCGCGCGGGCGTGTTTGAAGATACCGCCCGTGTAATACAGGGCCATCTCAGAAAGATTGCCGTACTCGCCCTCTTTGTAGAAAAGGTTTTTGCCGTCTTTCCAGAGTGACTGGTGAACGTGCATGCCGCTTCCGTTGTCGCCGTAAAGAGGTTTTGGCATAAAAGTGGCAGTCTTGCCGTTAAGGTGGGCAACCATTTTCACGACATACTTGTATTTTTGGACATTGTCAGCGGCGCTGATGATGTCGGAGAAGACGATACCAATCTCGCCCTGTCCCTGTGCGACTTCATGGTGGCCAAGAATAACTTCGAGTCCGACCTGCTCAAGTACCAGCATCATCTCGGCGCGAAGGTCTACCATCGAGTCTGTAGGCTGAACCGGGAAGTAACCGCCCTTGTTACGTGGACGGTGCCCTGTGTTGTACATACCCTCAAAGGTAGTGTTATCGTTCCATTCACCCTCTTCGGTATCAACACGGTAGCCCGCTTCATTGACATTGTCAATAATCTTCACGTCGTCAAAGATAAAGAACTCATTCTCAGGACCAAAATATGCCGCATCTGCAATACCAATAGACTCAGCATGTGCCAATGCTTTTTTAGCGATTGAACGCGGGCACTTTTCGTAGAGCGCTTTTTTGTAGATATCATATACGTCACAGATAAGAATGATGGTTGGATCGGCAGTAAAAGGATCCATAAATGCTGTCGGCACGTCTGCTTTTAATATCATGTCTGATTTGTTGATCGGCTGCCATGCATCGATCGAAGAACCGTCAAACGGGAAACCGTTGTTTAAAATATCAGTACTTACTGCGCTCATGCGGTAAGTAAGGTGATGCCATGCGCCTTTAATATCGGTAAAGCGAAGGTCAACAAATTGTACGTCATTCTCTTCACAATATTTAAAGAATTCATCAACGTTGTTTACGAATTTTCCCATGGGTATTTCTCCTAGAAATTTTTATTATTGCTGAAAGTATAACAGAAGAAGTTAAAATTAAAAGAGTGAAAATGATTAAAAATTAATCATTTTCTGAAGATTTTTTCCCTACGAAAGGGCATAAAAGGGAGAAATCACCGTCGAAGGTGATTAAAAATCGACCATATAACGTTTGCGATTCTTAAAGTAGGCACACTGGGTATAGCCGGCCGATCTGGCAAACTCCTCGATCTCATTGCGGTAGAGACCGACCTGTTCAGGTTTGTGTGCATCCGAGGCGAAGGTGATGGGAATGCCCAGTTCAAAAGCACGCTGAAGAAGCGCTTTTGAAGGGTAGGGCTCTGCGCAGGGCTTGCGGAAGCCGGCGACATTGAGCTCCATGACCATGTCGGCTTTTTTGATCTCAAGCAGGGCCTCTTCAGCGATCTCGCGTATCTCTTTTTTAGGGACGAATCTAAAGACTTTGATAAGGTCGAGGTGGCCGACAATATCAAAATAGCCGGTGCGGACCATATCTCTGATAAGGTCAAAATACTCCTGCCAGATCTGGTCGATATCTTCATGCGCATAGCGCCCGATAAATTCGGGATTGTCAAATCCCCATTTGTCGATAAAGTGCGCCGAGCCAATAAGGTAGTCGACATCGGCTTCGAGCACGCGCTTGTCCATGTGTCCCGGAAGATAGTCCACCTCATAGGCGAGAAGGATCTCAATCTTCCCCTTGTACTTCTCCTGCATCTCCTTGACCATGCTCTCATACGCATCCATCTCGTTAAAGCGCATTCTGTAGCCGGGATCAAATGTCATCGGCGCGTGGTCGGAAACACCGTAGATGTCTATACCCGAAGCGATAGCCTTTTCGATATACAAGCTAAGATCGCCTTCGGCATGATTGCACAAAACAGTGTGGTTGTGAAGATCGACTTTGAGGCGTTGGGAAGCGGAATCAGACATGGTTTCTTCACTATTGTTGAGATTTAAAACTAATTATATATTAACTTGTCTATAATCAGCTAAAGCGATTGATTTAATTGGAGAAACTTCGATGACACAAGAAGAACTTGATGCGTTAATGAATGAAGATATAGATTTGGATGAGGCGCAAGAGGATCCTGTGCCATCCGCAGAAAAGAGCGACGCACCAAATGAGGAGCCAAAAGAGCACCGCGAAGAGGAGTATAAAATCTCTGCAACCCAGAAATGGCCGCCGCCTCCGCCGACGGATGATAACAGAATGGTCCATCAGCTCGACGACGTCACCAAAGAGAGCGAAGAGAAGGCGAGCGAGATCTTTGACCACATCGAGAAGATTGGCAATGAGCTGATGGAAGCGGAGGGAACGATGGTGGATGTTGTCGAAACCTTCCAGAGCAATATCGAACTTTTCAAAAATCTCAGTTCAAAGTTCCCCGATGTCAAAGCCTTCAAGGCGCAACTGGAGAAGAATGAACTTGCACGGACTATAGTGGAAGAGCACGTAACCAGCCTACAGGAGCATGGCGATGCGATCATGAATGTGATGGACATCATGCAGTATCAGGATATTCACCGACAAAAGATCGAGCGCGTCATCAATGTGATGCGTGCACTCTCGGGATATATGAATGAACTCTTTGCAGGAAAGATCGACGACAGCAAACGCGTTGCCTCCGCGCACCATCTTCCAGGAGACACCGGAACAGCGGATGTTGTAAGCTCAGACGACATTGAAACCCTGCTGGCCTCCTTTTCGAAGTAGTTGAACTTTTTAACCTTCTTGGCAGAGAAATTCGCTAAAATTCGCTAAAAAATAGAAGAATATTTAATGAACAGAGTCGAACTTCTCTCCCCTGCGGGAAACCTTGAAAAACTAAAAATTGCCCTTGATTTTGGAGCCGACGCGGTATACGGCGGCGTCAGCCACTTCTCTTTGCGTATCCGCTCCGGCAAGGAGTTTACGATGGAGAGCTTCAAAGAGGGGATCGATTATGCCCATGAGCACGGGAAAAAAGTCTACACGACGATCAACGGTTTCCCTTTTAACTCCCAGATAAACCTTCTTAAGAAACATATAGAGGCCATTGCTGATCTTGGTCCCGATGCGATCATCGTTGCGACGCCGGGCGTGCTCAAACTCGCCCACGAGATCGCACCGCACATCGACCTTCACCTCTCAACCCAGGCCAATGTCATGAACGTTCTGGATGCGCAGATCTACCACGATATGGGCGCAAAGCGCATCATTGCGGCACGCGAGATATCGCTGAAAGATCTTCAGGAGATTAAAAAAGAGCTGCCGACGCTTGAGCTGGAGGTCTTTGTCCACGGGTCAATGTGTTTCGCCTATAGCGGGCGCTGTCTTATCTCGACCCTTCAAAGCGGACGTGTTCCCAACCGCGGTTCATGCGCCAACGACTGCCGTTTTCCTTATGAGCTCTACGCGGCAAATCCCGAGACGGGAACGCTTTTCAGGCTCGAGGAAGACCCGGGCATCGGCACCTACATCATGAACTCAAAAGACCTGAACCTTGCCTCGCATATGAAAGAGATCCTTGATAGCGGCTGTGTAGACTCCGTGAAGATTGAGGGGCGCACAAAGACCTCCTACTACGCGGCGACAACAGCCAAAGCCTACCGCATGGCGATAGATGACTATTATAGCAACACCTTTGCTTCTGAACGTTATCAGGAGGAGCTTGAAAGCATGCAAAACCGCGGCTTTACCGATGCCTACTTGATCAACCGTCCTTTTGAAAAGCATGACGGGCAGAGTCTTGACTTTACGATGCAGATGGGGACGCATCAGGTCACGGGTATGGCGACACAGAGCGGCGACTACTATTTGTGCAAATACACGACCCGTCCAGGAGAACGTCTTGAGATCATGGCCCCTTCGGACCGGGTTATAGAAGAGATGGAGAATGAATACGGCTCTATCGTCAAAGAGGGTGGAAAATCCTATCTCATCTTTAAGGTCCTCGAAGCCGAAAACAAAAAGATATGGGAAGAGGTGCACAGCGGAAATGTCAATCCGATCAAACTACCGGTTAAGTTGCCTCCTTATACCTTCTTCAGGATCGAAGCGACGGACGAGATTAATCAGGCGCCGAAGATATAGCGCCCTCTTTGCGGGCAGAAAATTTAAGATATAATAACAAAAATTTTAGACCGCCTTTGAGGGGGTCTATCTACAAAATAAAGGCTTGGAATGAAATTTGTTTCTATAATTATGGGAAGTAAGAGTGATTATGATGTGATGAAGTCATGTTCGGATACGTTCGAGGCCTTCGGTATTCATTATGAGTTGATCATCTCTTCTGCGCACAGAAGTCCAGACCGTACAAAGAAGTACATCAAAGAAGCAGAAACAAAGGGTGCACAGGTCTTTATCGCCGCTGCGGGTATGGCGGCTCACCTTGCGGGTGTTTTGGCGTCTCAAACGGTCAAGCCCATTATAGGTGTACCGATGAGCGCTTCGGCGTTAAGCGGTATTGACGCGCTTCTTTCAACGGTTCAGATGCCTGCGGGCATGCCCGTAGCGACCGTGGCGATAGGCAAGGCGGGTGCGATCAACTCGGCCTATCTTGCCATGCAGATCCTGGCGCTGAATGACGAGGATCTTCGCATAAAACTTTTGGAAGACCGCATTGCGAAGGCCAAAAAAGTGGAGATGGACTCTTTAGAGATAGAGACGATCTTGTAGTAGAACATTAAACGGACCGGTTCGTTTAGCTGCGCAAGTGCGGCTATGGCGACTAAAGTTTGCTTCAAAGAAGCAAAACAGACTTCTTTCAAAACGAGCGTATGAGAGAGGTTTAATCAACTATGAGGAGGGCAGTGTGCTAGGAAACTGGATTACAATTCAAGAGTACTCGGATTTGACAGGTCTTAGTCCCGATGCCATTGACGATCTGATGGAACGCGGGAAACTCGAATGCAAAGAAGAAAACGGGAAGATCTACATCGACCCTTCGCGCGGGATGAAAGCCATTATCCCAAGCGAGGTTAGCGAGTTTTCCACCGGCAAATCAGGCATAACCGTAGCCCCTCAGTTCATCGAAAAAACGATCGGAACCATCATCAACCTGCACGAAAAAGTCCTCTCTGCCAAAGATGAGACGATAGAGTCCATCAAGAGTGAAAATCTTTTTCTCAAAGAAGCCCTGGCCTCCTTGCAGGAGCTCTACGAAGAGGACAGAAAGACAGTCGACACCCTAACCAAACAGCTCAACATCTCCCAAGACGAGGTCGAGTTTCTGAAGCGAAAATACAAATTGATGTGGGGCAAGGTAGTCGAAGAGTACGCCGACAATGCCTCGACCTCACGCTAAACGCAAAGAGATAGTCCGCTATCTCCTCTCTTTTTCCCCTATCCATGGAGTTTTTTAAATGAAGATCGATCCCGCCTGCGTAGAGTGCATCATCAACCAAAGCCGGCGCGTCGCTGAGGCGATCAAAGCGGACGAGAGGCTTACTCGCGAGATAGTTTCTGCTGTCGAGGCAATGGCGCCCGGCTTCTCTTACGAGCAGAGCCCGCCCGAAGTCGCTTCGGCTGTGTATGAGAAGATGGCGCTGATTGCGGGTAAAGTGGACCTCTACGATGAGGTGAAACGTCTCTCTACTCTCAAGGCAAAAGAGTTTGTCCCCTATTTGGAAGAGGAGATTGCGGCCTCGTCTGAGCCGCTTTTGACCGCCACAAAGATCGCTGTTGCGGGAAATGTGATCGATCTTGCGGCAGAATATACCTTTGATCTGAGCGAAGAACTTGAAAAGATCTTTCGGATGCCCTTTGCAGTGGATGATTTTAATAAACTCCGCCAAAGGCTCTCTATGGCCTCGAACCTGCTTTACATTGCAGACAATGCCGGCGAGCATATCTTCGACAAGATCTATATCAAGACCATACGCTCTCTTTATCCCTCACTAACGGTTTACTATATGACGCGCGGCAATGCCATCATCAACGACGTCACCTACAAGGAGGCCAAAGAGGCAGGATTTGAAGGCCTAAGTCATCTGATCAACAGCGGTGTCAATACCCCAGGTTTTGTCTATGAGCGCGCAAATGAAGGCGCACAAAAACTTTTTGACACAGCAGATGTAATCATTACCAAAGGGATGGGAAACTATGAGTGCCTGAGTGATGCAGGGCGTGAAAACCTCTTTTTTTTACTGAAGGTGAAATGCAGTGTGGTCGCGCGCTCTTTGGGAAAAGAGGTAGGCGACATTATCTGTAAAGCTTCTTAACGGCAGCCTCATCCGATCTGGCAGGCACTATCCGCTTTGCGTAGGTACGGGTGCGCGCAAACTTCTCTTTGGTCTGACCCTCGTACCACTGGCCCAGATGACACTCCGTGGGGCTTAGAAACCTGGTTCTGATCTCGCGTCTGAAGACGGGCAGAGATAATGTTGGCGTACTGTATCTTGGATAGTGAGGAGAAGGAGTGCGCTGATTTTTCTTATGGCGTGATTGCAGCATAGAGTAGAAAAATATGAAAAATAAACATGTTAAAAAGGGGTGAAAAGTACGGGGGTATAACACTAAGGAAGAATCGGCGTGTCCCGCTCTTTTTCGATGCGGAAGCTGAAAAGCTGCGGACGGTTTTTAATCGCTGCTATAGCAGCCGGCCCGGCCTCCCCAAGCACAGTTCCCAGAAACTCCTCAAAACTGCTCGACTCGGACCACACTTGTGGCAAAAAACCGGGGCTCTGCGCGGCCTCGGCAAGGAAGAGCCCCTCCTCTCCCTGAACAATCTGTCGGCGAAGATCGTCGATGTTTCTATAGCTGATTTCTTTGGGTTCGACTAGAAGGGAGAGTTCGATGCTGCAGTGAAGGTACTCGGATGTCTTCAGCGGCGAAAAGCGTCTGTCTTCAAAGGCAGCCGCTTTGGCGTTGTGGATGATCTCTTCTAGAAGTGAACGGGAGGGGGTGATGGTTCCCATTGAACCGCGAAGCTCATTGTCAAGATAGACCGACACAAAGGCGCAAAGGGGTTCTTTAAGGAGGGGGTACTGTTCAAAAAGCGAATCCTTATCGATGCGGTGCTGCGCTTCGAGGACTTCGACGATGGAGTCTCTAGCGATCTGTAAGAGCAGTGACTGAGACATTAAGCAGATCCTCTGAACAGTTATTGGCGTTCGTCTATTATAACAAAACAATGTCACAAAACAAGAAGATGCCGGCACCCTCACTTTAGCCCAAAATATCTGTAGCGCTCAAGAATGATCCGGGCCCAGGCGGTATGGGCAAACTTCTCTCCCATCTGTCCCTCCTGAAGAGTGATCGCCTTTGTTTTCGCATCGAGCATCTTCAGGGCCATTGCATACTCCGAAGCAGTGACGCGATGGGCCTCATTGACCGGTTCTATCTGTTCGGGGTGGATGATGGTTTTGCCGATGAGTCCCTGGCGGAGATCCTCGCCAACAGCCTTCGCGAACGCTTCGGTGTGACCGATGCAGTTGAAGACGGGCGCGGTTATGGTAAATCCGAAGGGCTTGAAGAGGGTGATGACCTCGGCAATGATCTTTGCGGGAGCAACCAGGGTGTAGATGCTCTCTTCGCAACTTCGCTTCAGGCTCAAAAACTGCATCATATCTTCTCCGCCCAGACGAAGACAGAGCGTTTTGAGCGTGCTTGAAAGCAGAAAGCTGCGGATGGCCTCGAGCTTTGCCGTGCTGAAAAGGTCACGGCTCTCAAGGACGGGCATGACATAAAAAGGGTAAGGGCGCAGGATCTTCTCATAGGCGTGCATCACTTCAGTGGAGAACTTGGGAAGCGAAAAACCGTCAATCCTGTCGATGTTTTCAATTTTCAAAAGTTCTATTAAAACCTCAGGATTTCGGGGACGGAGGAAGACGCAAAGAGAGCCGGGTTTATAGCACAGGAGCATCTGCGTGATATTTTCCATCGCGTCATCGATTTCCTCCTCGTCTATCGCGTCTTCAGTATCGATGATACATGAGCGCAGCTGGGGGTACTTTTGACCGCTGCAGATGGCCTGAAGATCTTTATGGGTGGCAGGGATATAAAGGGTGCCGCCAAGCTGGATGGGCGAGAGGGCGCGGATCACAAGAGACTCTTTTTGTGAAGCATCTGCTAGAAGAGATTGGCGCAGTGGTGTTTGGCCGCCAAAAGATTGTCTTTCTTCTTTTTGTCCGCCAGCGCATCGGGATTGACATTTTTGAGGTAATACTCGACATATTTGCAGAGGTTGAGATCACCGATAATATGCGCATCTTTTTTGAACTTTTTGACCATCTCCGATTTTTCCGAGTCAACAAAAAGTTTTTCATTGAACTCAAACCCGAAATAGCTCAAAGAGTGGCTGCGCTGATACTCGAGCTTCTCCTTGACCGTTTTGAAAAAGTCCATGAAAATGGCCTTGTGCTCGTTCTCAAAACTTGCCAGTAGGCTCTGCACCGCGTCAAGCTCGTTGCGGCGCTGCCCCAGGAAGTGGACGGTGTCGACATACTCGCGGCGAAGCATCTTGATCCTGTCTACCTGCTCTTTGGGCAGCTCTTTTAGCTGTCCCTTGCTCTTGAGCTCCTGTATCTTCGCGTCTTCGAGCTTGAGCTGGGTATGAAGGGTCTGCTCGCTGGTGATCAGCATCTGCAATTCGGCTTTGAGCGCCTCGTATTTGCGCAGCTGCAGAAGATACTTTTCCTGGGCGTGCAAAAACTCTTTGTTGTAGACCTGAAGCGTATGTTTGCTTTTTGATTTGAACTCGGCAAAGGAGCGCTCAAGCGCCTGTATCACCTTGAAAGAGCTTAGCAGTTCGGCATTGTAGATGGCATGGTTGATATCTTTCATCATCCCTGCGGCCGAAAAGATAAACTCTTTGAAAACAGAGTATTTGAAGTTCTCATCGGAGTCAAAAGAGATCATCATAAAGTATTTTTTGACCAGTCTGATGTCGTTTTGGAAAAATGAGAGGACAACATCTTTTTGCGGCGTGCTAAGGTTGATCATCGTTTCCCCGATTGAAGTGTGCGGTATTTTATCATATAAACAAATACGCTTGACTGTGTCTGGTGCAATTTATCGTAAACATAAAAAGCTGATGATGAAACTGGCGTACAATACCAAATCCCGCTAACCTGGTATTTGGTATAATTGCAGCATGAGCCGAATAGACAATGAAAAATTTTACACCGCTTCCATTGAAAAATATGGAGACACCGCCAAAGGTGCGCACTGGAACTCTGTGCAGTCGCAGGAGAAACGATTTGAGATACTCCTCTCGTGTATTTCAGACGAGGAGTTCTCTGTAGTGGACGCGGGCTGCGGTTTTGGCGACCTGCATGTCTACTTAAAGGCAAAAGAGGTTCCCTTCTCCTCTTACTCGGGGCTCGATATTAGCCCCAGCATGGCAAAAATCGCCCGCACAAAGACAGGCTGCGAGATCATAGAGTGCGATATCTGCCGCGACGCTCTGCCTGCGGCGGAGTACTATATCTGTAGCGGCGCCATGAATATTTTAAGCCGTTTTGAGACCTATCTCTTTATCCGAAACTGCTATAGTGCCTGCACAAAAGGCTTCGTCTTTAACCTGCTGATGGGAAAGGACGACTCTTTGGTCTATAATCACTTCTATCCCGACGAACTGCAGGGGCTTTTTGACGAACTGGGTGCTAAGGTAAAGATCATCAAAGGGTACGTGGAGCACGACTTTACGGTCTTTATGCAAAAGACCGACGCCTAAGATGTGCGCAATTTTTGGCATAGTGGGGGAGTATGACGGCGCTTTGGCACGCAGATCTGTTTCGCTTCTTTCGCACCGCGGCCCCGACTACTGCGGCATCGTAGAAAAAGAGGGGCTCTTTATCGCCCACAACCGTCTCAGCATCGTTGACCTAAGTGAGAGCGCCTCTCAGCCGATGAGCAAAGAGGGGGTGATCCTCAGTTTCAACGGCGAGATCTACAACTTTCAAGGCCTCAAAAAAGAGTTGAAGATCTCCTTTGAGACCAACAGCGACACCGAAGTGGTCCTGGCGGCCTACCTGAAATGGGGGGTGGGTTTTGTCGATCACCTCGAAGGGATGTTTGCTATAGCGCTCTACGACAAGGGCAAACTCTATCTCTTCCGCGACCGTCTGGGAAAAAAACCGCTCTACTATATGTACACGCAGAAGCAGTTGGTCTTTGCTTCGGAGATCAAAGGCATTATTCCGCATCTCAAACACAAAGAGATGAACAAAGACGGCCTGCACGGCTACCTGAGTTTTCTGGCTCCGACCCCTCCGCACACCTTCTATAAAGGGATAGAAAAACTCGAATCCGGCCATTTTGCCCGCTACGAAAAGGGAAGGCTGGAGATCAAGCCTTATTACGATCTTCTGCCTTCTTCCATTACGATACGATCCGAAGAGGAAGCCTTGAGCACGATAGAGAGTACCCTGAAAGAGAGCATAAGCAAGCGTCTGATGGGAGATGTCGAGGTGGCCTCTTTGCTCTCAGGCGGGGTGGACTCCTCTTTGATCGCGGCGATGGCGGCACAGATGGGCACGCGGCTCAAGACCTTCTCTTTGGGGTATGAGGGCTACAAGCAGTATGACGAGCGCCGCTACGCCAAAGAGGCGGCGGCGCATATCGGCGTGGAGAACATTGACGTGCAGCTGAGCAAAAAAGAGTTCTTTGAGAACCTGGGTGCGGTTATAACCGCTCTGGACGAGCCGATAAATGATCCCGCTGCGGTGCCTTTGTATATGCTTTTCAAGCGCATAAAAGAGGAGGGGATCAAGGTTGTGCTCAGCGGCGAGGGCGCGGACGAGCTCTTTCTGGGCTACCGGCAGTATTTTGAGTACCTTGACATCGAAAAAGCGGGAAATCTTCAGCACAAGAACTGGCTCAAAAAGTATTTCCGCTCCAACTTCTCCATGAACAGGGAGTGGGAGTGGTACAAGCGTATCTTCAACGACGAGCTGCTCTTTCGAAGCAGCGGCGAGAAGTTCACCGATATGCAAAAAAATATCCTGATGCGCCAAAATGTAAAAGACGGTTTCTCCATACAGTACCTGCAGAAATACCGCGACCGGTATGAAAAGCTGGGCAACCACGATGAGAGCCAGTGGTACACCTATGTGGATCTCAAGCAGTTTCAAGCCGAGCATTTTCTCGCCAAACTTGACCGCGTCTCGATGGCGCACGGGATCGAGGGGAGGACCCCTTTTCTGGACCATAAACTGGTCGAAAAGGTCTTCTCAATCGAGCCGAGCCTGCGCTATAGCAGCGGCGAGAGCAAGGCGCTATTGAAAAAAGTGGCCGCGCCCTATCTGCCGCAAAGCCTTATCAACAGGAAGAAAAAGGGCTTCTCCTCGCCCTACCTTGAGTGGCTTTTGGAGGAGGGGGAGCTCGAATGCATTACGCGGGTTAACGAACAAACAGGGCTTTTCTACCCAGAGGTCCTGGACGACTATATCAGCAGAGGAAAACAGGGACACTACAAACAGCATCTCTGGGGACTCTATCTTTTTTCGCGCTGGTATGAGAAAGAGTTTTTGTAGGGATGTGGTATTAGGCCTCGTTTATGAGAAAAGAGAGCTCAAGCGTTCCCGAGATGTAGTTGGCGAAGAAGGTGAGCACTTTGAGATCATCATCGAGAAAATCCCCTTCTTTTTTGTTAAGAAGCTGAAAGAGTCCGATCACTTTTCTTTGGGAATCAAAGATGGGCACAGTGATCATATTTTTCGTCTCGTAGCCGCTTTTTTTGTCGATTCCGGCCAGGAAGCGGCTGTCTTCATAGGGCAAATTGACAACCTGCGCTTCGCGAGTGGTAAAAGTGTCGCCTGCGATACCCGAGGTCTTGCTGATCGCTATCCGTCCGATCCCGTCAGAGAGCTTTGTCCAGAGCATATCCGCCTCTTTGTCATACATAAAGATAGAACAGCGCTCTGCATCCACAAGGTCTTTTGCCTGATCGGCAATGAGTAAAAGGGCATGGTCCAAAGAGCTGTCCTGAAGCAGCTGTTTTCCAAATTCGGCTATTTTCTTATAGGAGTCTGCTTTCGTCGCCATGCTCTTCTTTCTTAATTATTGATTTTATTGTTTGATTATAGCGTAAAGATGGCTAAGTTTTAAGGGTTTTCTTCTCTGAAAAGAGTCGCAAGTTCGACATATCCGCTGATGTAGTGGTTGAAAAAAGTCAGAAGACGTTTGTCCTCTTTGTCAAAGTCTCCCTCATATTTATTCAGCAGCTGCAAGACGCCGATCGCCTGATCGAAGGCACCGATGATGGGGATAGCAATGATATTTTTGGTGACATAGCCAGTTTTTTGATCCACAATTGATAAAAACCTCGGATCCGAGTAGGGGTCGTTGACGATAAGGGCTCTTTTTTGTGTAAAAGCGGTACCGGCTATTCCCTGGTTTGCTTCAATTTTTATAGGCTCAACTCCGTCTGACAGTTTCGTCCAGAGGCAGTTCTTGTTTTTGTCGTAGATGAAAACGGAACAACGTTCTGCTCCGAGCAGCTCTTTTGTGTACTCGGCAATGATAGGGATAGCCTCATCCAAAGAGGGACGGCTCAGGATTTTCCGGCCAAATTCGGCCAGCTTGGTAAATGATTTTATTTTCTCATACATGATATGTATGTTACCGTTTCATGACTAAAAGTAATTTTATGTCGCCTGATGATTTTAACATTTTGCCAGCAGATCCAGAAAATAAGTATAATTTGAAAAAAAATGGAGAAAATATGAGCGACTATACGATTTGGCATAACCCGCGCTGCTCCAAGTCGCGCGAGGCATTGAGCCTGCTAGAAAGCAAGGGCGCAAATGCCGCTGTGTTCAAATATTTGGAGCAGAAGATCACAGCAGAGATGATAGAAGAGCTACTGAACAAACTGGGAATCTCCGCGAAAGAGCTACTGCGGACCAAGGAAGAGGAATACGCAAGCCTGGGACTGAAAGATGAGAGAGATGAAAAAAAGCTGATTCTAGCGATGGCGGAACATCCCAAACTGATAGAGCGCCCCATTGTCATCAAAGGTAAAAAGGCGGTACTGGGTAGACCGCCGGAAAAGGTACTAGAGCTTTTGTGGTAGATATGTAAAATGGGCAAAACAAGGGCACCGTTCGCAAAGCGATGTTTCTTTAGAGGTGCCCTTAAGCAAAGTGGGTGTGTTAGTTGTTTTTCAGGATTCGCGGGAGGGTGATGCCCTCTTGCCCCTGGTATTTGCCTTTTTTGTCACGGTAGGAGGTCTCGCACATCTCGTCGCCTTGCAAGAAGAGAACCTGCGCGATGCCTTCGTTGGCATAGATCTTTGCCGGAAGAGGGGTGGTGTTGGAGATCTCTATCGTGATGTGGCCTTCGAATTCTGGCTCAAAAGGGGTGACATTGACGATGATGCCGCAGCGGGCATAGGTCGATTTTCCAAGGCAGATCGCCAGGACATCGCGGGGGATCTTGAAGTACTCGACGGTACGTGCAAGGGCAAAAGAGTTCGGCGGAACGATACAGACATCCCCGACAAAGTCGACGACATTGGCATCATCAAAGTGCTTTGGATCGACAACCGTCGAGTTGAGGTTTGTGAAGATCTTAAACTCACTGCTGACACGGATATCATAGCCGTATGAACTCAGAC
Organism: Campylobacterales bacterium; assembly: GCA_014859655.1. Classification (GTDB taxonomy): domain Bacteria; phylum Campylobacterota; class Campylobacteria; order Campylobacterales; family Sulfurimonadaceae. The sequence goes on along the minus strand of JACUTT010000007.1, from coordinate 14,856 downwards.
CGTAGCTGACCACGCCTTTGCCAACCTGATCTTCGCAAAAAGGAGAGATCATCCCCTCTTTGATAGCCATTTCACGTATCCATGTGTCTGCTTTTAAACCCATTACAGTCCTTTTAAAGTGTTTATTACTAAAACTTAATTTTATTTTTGGTATTATACCACACTAATTTTTACAAAATTTCGCCTCAGGAGAGATAATCCAATGGATATGAAACAGATCAAATCACTTATGAATGAGTTTGACAACAGTACGCTTAGCTCACTCAAAATACACAAAGAGGGCTTCTCGATAGAGCTTGAAAAAGCGACTATCGCAGCAACATATGCAGCCCCGGCACCTATGGCAGCAGCGCCGGTACAAGCAGCAGCTCCAACAGTAGCTGTAGTCGAAGAGCTCTCGGGTGATAAGATCTTGTCTCCAATGGTGGGAACCTACTATTCCGCGCCGTCTCCGGACTCTCCGGCCTTCGTCAAAGAGGGTGATGTTGTTAAAAAAGGACAGCCTCTTGGTATCCTTGAAGCAATGAAGATCATGAATGAACTTGAAGCAGAGTTTGACTGCAAAATCCTCAAGATACTTGTTCAAGACGGAAGCCCTGTTGAGTACGATATGCCTCTGTTCTTAGTAGAGAAAATGTAATTATGGCTGAGATAAAGAGAATCTTGGTCGCCAATCGCGGCGAGATAGCCCTTCGCGCCATTCGTACGATCAAAGAGATGGGAAAAGAGGCGGTCGCCGTCTACTCCAAGACAGATGCCGGTGCACATTACCTTGAACTTGCTGACGCAGCGATCTGTATCGGAGAGGGACCGAGTTCACACTCCTACCTGAATATCCCTGCGATTATCGCAGCAGCGGAGATCACGCATTGTGACGCGATCTTCCCGGGATACGGCTTCTTGTCTGAAAACCAGCATTTCGTCGAGATCTGTACCCACCACAACATCAAGTTTATTGGACCGACGGTTGAAGTCATGCAGTTGATGAGCGACAAGTCAAAAGCAAAAGATGTCATGGTTGCAGCCAAGGTTCCCGTTGTGCCGGGTTCTGACGGAGCGATCTCTGATATCGCGGATGCGGCCAAGCGTGCCAAAGAGGTAGGCTATCCCGTTATCTTGAAAGCGGCCCAGGGCGGCGGCGGACGCGGTATGCGTGTCGTTGAAGACGAGCGCTATCTTCAAAACGCATTCCTGGCAGCAGAGTCAGAAGCCATCACGGCCTTTGGCGACGGCACTATCTATATGGAAAAATTCATTAAGAACCCGCGCCATATCGAAGTACAGATCATGGCCGATGCGCACGGAAATGTTATCCATGTCGGAGAACGCGACTGCTCAATGCAAAGACGCCACCAGAAACTGATCGAAGAGTCTCCTGCTGTCGTTTTGACGCAGGAAGTACGTGAACGCCTCCATGAGGCCGCCGTACGTGCAACAAAATTCATCAAGTATGAGGGCGCAGGTACCTTTGAGTTCTTGCTTGATGCCAACCTTGACTTCTACTTTATGGAGATGAACACCCGTCTTCAGGTAGAGCACACGGTTTCTGAGATGGTCTCCGGGCTTGATCTTATTGAGATGATGATCCGTATCGCCGAAGGCGACAAGCTTCCTTCGCAAGACTCGATCATACTTAAGGGTCACTCGATCGAGTGCCGCATTACAGCAGAAGATCCGATCAAGTTCTTGCCGTGTCCGGGCAAGATCGGCGACTGGATGACACCGGGCGGAAAAGATGTCCGCATCGACACCCATGCCCATGCAGGCTACATCGTTCCGACGACCTATGACTCGATGATAGGAAAGCTGATCGTGTATGCTGAAGACCGCGACAAAGCGATTGCAAAGATGCACCGCGCACTCTCGGAGTTCAAAATCACCGGGATAAAGACGACCGTCGCCTTCCACAAGAAGATGATGGAAAATCAAGACTTCATCACCAATAATTTCGACACCAAATACCTCGAGCGCTATAACGGATAGAGAGTGCATCGGCACCTCTTCCGCGCTTTCTTCGTAATACTACTCGCATAGCGATGTTTCAGTAAAGCCCATATTATTACGCTCGCCTCTTGCGAGCCTGAAAACAAAGAAGTCTATTTTATTTAGGCAGTCTCAATACTTTTATGTCCGCATTGACACGCATACGCTGAAAATGTTCGTTAAGGATCTGCTCACGTTTGTCTTGCATGATCTTGTGTTCAACCTGCTCTTTGATCTGCTCAAGTTCGGGACTTACCGTCTCGTTTTTTCTGAGCAGATAAAAAGAGATGTATCCTGATCCGCCCATCTGGGGAAGGACCGGCGTGAAGCTGCCGCTGTCTGTATTGATCAGTATCTCCGCCAAACGGGGGTTGACCTTTGCGAGTTCAATCGTCATGTTTTCTGTGCTGACACCGGGAAAACTCATCATCGGATTTGCAATCTTCTCTCTCAGAAGGTTTTGGTCCGCACTGCTGTAAAGAACGGCATCAATAGATTTAGGCAAGGCATACTCTTTGAGGTGCAGATGGTAGTACTCTTCGACCTCCTGGTCTGTCGGTTCATCCATCTTTGCCATAGCAATGGCGTCAAAGAGCTTCTGTTTGAGGAGCTTCTCTTTTGTCTTCTCTTTGGTCTGTGACTCGCTTAGATGGCGCGATGAACTCATCGCCTCATAGAGCTGCGAAAGGCTCATATTGTTCTGCTCGGCCATCTTTTTCAGCTCATCTAAGATCTCTTGGTTGCTGACATTGATCTGGCGCTTTTTCGCTTCGATCTCTTCGAGTTTGGCGCGGATGAGCTGATCGACCGTCTCTTTAATCGAAAGCTGAGAAAGGGCCTGCTCCTGTTTGATCTCATAGAGGGTGATCGTCTCGTTGTCAACCGTAACGGCAATAGCATTGATGATCTCTGCAAAAAGCAGAGGCGTCAATAAAAGTAATAAAATAAGTTTTTTCATATAGATCCATGGTGTGTAAAGGTATGCAACTTTACCATCTTTTAACCAACTCTTCACTAAAATGACAGACAGAAAAAAAGCACGCAATCAGGAAAGCAGATGATCGTAACACGTTTCGCACCGAGCCCAACAGGCTATCTCCATATCGGCGGGCTTAGAACAGCTCTTTTTAGTTATCTATGGGCCAAGAAAAACGGGGGCAGGTTTCTGCTTCGCATCGAAGACACGGACGTCAGCCGTAACAATGAAGAAGCGGCTAAAGCCATCGTCGATGCCTTCAAATGGATCGGACTGAAGCACGACGGCGAGATCACCTATCAGTCAAAACGCCTTGATATCTATAAGACATATATCCAGCGGCTTCTTGACGAGGGGAAGGCCTATAAGTGCTATATGTCTAAAGAAGAACTTGATGCGCTGCGCGAAGTGCAGATGGCGGCGAAAGAGCGCACCCGCTATGACAGCCGCTATAGAGACTTTGCCGGAGTCGCACCCGAGGGCATAAAGCCGGTAATTCGCATCAAAGCACCGACAAGCGGAAAGATCGTCATCAATGACGGCATCAAAGGCGATGTGGTCTTCAATGCAGAGGATATTTTGGACGATTTTATCATCGCACGTTCTGACGGCGCACCGACGTACAACTTCGTCGTGGCCATAGACGACGCCCTGATGGGTGTAAACCAGGTCATCCGCGGAGACGACCACCTCTCCAACACCCCCAAACAGATGGTCGTCTATGATGCGCTCGGTTTTGAACTGCCGAAGTTCTACCATGTACCGATGATCCACAATGCAGACGGTAAAAAACTCTCTAAGCGCGACGGAGCGACGGACGTGATGGCCTACAAAGAGATGGGCTATCTTCCCGAGGCGATCACCAACTTTCTGGTGCGTCTGGGCTGGAGCCACGGGGATCAGGAGATCTTCTCAATAGAAGAGATGCTTGAGCTCTTCGATCCTTCCGACATCAACAAGTCCGCCTCCATCTACAACCACGAAAAACTTGACTGGCTCAACGCGCACTATATCAAGAACATGGACAATGCTGCACTTGCGGAGGCTCTGGAAGCCTACGGTCTGGTCATGACGAGCCATGATAAAAAAGAGATCCTTCTTGACGCGGTCAAAGAGCGCGCAAAGACGCTCAAAGAGATGGCGGCTTTGATCAAAGAGATCCTTGCCACCCCCGAAGCGTATGATGAAAAAGGGATGGAGAAGGCCTTTAAGGGAAATGCCGACGAGGTGCTGAAGAGTTTTAGCGAACGGCTCAACGGCGCTACACAGCTGCACCTGCCGATAGACTACCATAAGATCATGGAAGAGACGATCACCGCGCTTGATGTTGGTTTTGGCAAGATAGGCCAGCCGCTGCGCATGGCGCTTCTTGGCAAGCTTTCGGGCCCGGGTCTGGACGAGGTAATGGCCATCATCGGCAAAGACGAGACCTTGAATCGTGTTGAGCTTATTCTGCAGAAGATAAATCAACATTAGTGTTCCTGGAAGAAGTCTATTTGAAGAAGGAGCAGATGTGAGTTTTAAAGAGTATGAGGTCGTAATAGTCGGAGCAGGGATCTCAGGCGCTGCTCTGGCCTATGAACTTGCCCGCTATACGGACATAAAATCCATAGCAATTATAGAGAAATATGAAGATGTGGCCACACTGAACAGCTCGGGAACCTCAAACTCGCAGACAATACATGTGGGCGATATCGAGACAAATTATACCCTTGAAAAAGCAGCGATCACCAAACGCACAGCAAAGATGGTAGAGAAGTACTGTCTTCAGTACCACTACCAAAACGAGATCATCTTTTCGCATCAAAAAATGGCTCTGGGCGTGGGAGAAAAAGAGGTCGACTTTTTACTGCACCGCTTTGAAGAGTTCTCAACACTCTTCCCCTATCTTGAGGTCTGGGACAAGGAGAGGCTCAAAGAGCTCGAACCCCGCGTGGTTTTCGATGCGCAGGGAAAGCAGAGAGAAGAGCCGATTGTCGGTATCGGAACTCGGGGCCAGTGGACGACGGTCGACTTTGGAAAGATGGCGAAGTCCCTGATTGAAAACGCCAAAAATCAAGCGGGTAAAACAGTAGATGTCTTTTTCAATTCACAGGTTAAAAAGATCGAGAAGAGCGAAAACAAAGGGCACATTGTTTACACACAGAACGAAGAGTACGGGGCAGATTTCGTGGTCGTCAATGCCGGAGCGCACAGTCTTTATCTTGCCCATGAAATGGGCTACGGGATGAACCTTGGCTGTCTTCCTATGGCCGGAAGCTTTTATATGACGAATGAGAAGATGCTTAAGGGCAAGGTCTATATGATACAAAACCCCAAGCTCCCCTTTGCTGCACTTCACGGCGATCCGGACGTGCTTGCCGGCGAGAACACACGGTTTGGACCCACGGCGCTCGTATTGCCAAAACTCGAACGCTACAAGCATGGGACCTATGTGGATTTTTGGAAGACGCTGCGCTTTGACAAAAATATTGCTATAGCCCTGTGGAAACTGTTCAAAGAGAAAGATATAAGAAACTATATACTCAGGAACTTCTTATTTGAACTTCCTCTGGTAAACAAATACCTCTTTTTAAAAGATGCCAGAAAGATCGTCCCCTCTCTGTCACTTGATGAATTCAGCTATGCCAAAGGATTCGGCGGAATCCGACCGCAGGTTCTCAACAAAGATGAGCAGAAACTGATGCTAGGCGAAGCCTCCATCAATCCCGGCAACGGGATACTGTTCAACATGACGCCCTCGCCCGGCGCAACCTCATGTCTAGGCAACGCCGAGAGGGATCTGCGGATCATAGTTGAGCAGCTTGGAAAAAGTTTCAATGAGGGACTCTTTAATGATGAGCTGACTGAAGGAGAGTATTGTGTACTTCCAGCGCCTTTGGAGTCTCAAAAATCGCGGGTAAACCTTATCCGCGCCGAGATCGCACGAACGCAGGAGAAGTTTCACGAGGGCTATGTGCAGACGAAATAAGCATCTGTCTTAGATAGCCGAAGCCATCAGCTGGTTTATCGTAATGGTGATCTCTTTTAGACCGATGGTTTCATAGGTTTCAAAGGCTTCAAGTTGTTCGCGCGTCACCTTGAATGCTTCGTTCCCGTTGGACACAAAGGAATTGAAGGCATCTTCAGGACTCTCGTCGAGGCGCTGAAAGCTTAAGACCTTGTGAGTGTAGTGCACGACAATAAAGTCAATAAAAAACAGCAGCTGCTGTTTAAGCACCCGGTCACTCTCAAGGGTGATTGCCGTCGCGTCCAAAGCAGAAAGCAGCTCAATGATCTTGAACTCACTGACAATCCTGTAAAAAAGTGCGACAACGTCATTAAAGTTATGGTGTGTGCTCTCTTTGATGCTGATCGCAGTGACGGCAAAACGCAGATACTCTATGTGGGCGAAGAAGCTGTTGAAGCTCTCGTTTCCGGGGATGATCTCGGGGTGTTTTACGCCGTTGATCTTGTCAAGCATTGCAAAGAGGGCATCTTTGTTTTCCAGGATGTGGTTGGCATCGATCTGGTCTCTGATTAGATATTTTGTCATCCATTTCACGCTGAAGTTAAGTGTATGTTCCATCTCAAACAAAAGTGCGTACTGCTGCGTACTGGGCATAACGAAGTCCTGCCGGAAGATCTCGTAGCGGATATCGTTGCTGCCGAAGAGCTGGTTGCAGATCAGATAAGATTTGATCTTGTCGACAAACTTCTCTTCGCCGATATGCTCAAAATCGCTGATAAAACTCACGCCTTGATAGTTGATGACCTTGTCGGCGAGGGTAGTCGCAATGAGTTCACGCTTGAGCGGATGCTGTGAGATCTCATGCTCGTAGATGCCGACAAATGACTTGGGGAAATACTTGTAGAGATAGCCCAGCGCAAAGCTCTCATCAATCAGGGATGATTTTATCAGGATGTCTTTGACAAATATCTTTGCGTAGGAGAGCATAGACGCCAGAACAGGACGTACAATGGAGCTCTCTTTGTTGATGACCTCATGGACATTTTCGTCTTTTGGGATCTGGAAATCTTTACGCTTAAAGGCAGGGAGATTTTGCTCGAGTATGTGCAGTGCAACAATAAAATCCTTGAGATAGATACGGCTAAGACGTTCGTCTCGCGAGAGGGCAAGGCTCTGGTTGTAATTGTCCCACAGAACAAGTTTGGCAACCTGTTCGGTCAGGCTGCTCAGCGTTTTGTTCTTCTCTTCCTCGCTCAAAAGCCCTTTTGCCTGGATTGTATTGAGGAGTATCTTCAGGTTTACCTCATGGTCAGAGATATTGACCCCAGCGGAGTTGTCTATGCCGTCGACATTTATACGTCCGCCGCCTTTGGCATACTCGATGCGCGCGCGCTGCGTCAGACCGAGGTTTCCGCCCTCGCAGATACAGAAGGCCCTAATCTCGTTGGCATCACATCGCACACTCTCGTTTTGCTTGTCGCCGATGTCGAGGTCGCTTTCGTCCGAGCTTTTGACATAGGTTCCCACGCCGCCGTTGAAAAGCATGTCGACCTTCATGCAGAGGAGCTTTTTGGCCAGCTCTTCGCCGCTGAGACTTTTGCGGACAGTACCGAGCATCTTCTGGATCTCGCTGGAGAGTTCTATCGACTTGTCCGCGCGGTAGAAGACGCCGCCGCCCTTCGAGATGAGGCTTTTGTCATAGGCGCTCCAGCTTCCGTCTTTGGAGAGAAAAAGCCGCTTCCTCTCTTCGTAGGCACGTTGTGCGTCGGGATCGGGATCGATGAAGATCTCTTTGTGACTGATGGCGCCTAGAAGCCTGAATGCCTTGGACTCGATCAGACCGTTGCCGAAGACATCCCCGTTCATCGAGCCGATGCCGACAAGAGAGATGGGCTCTTTATAAAAATCAACCCCTTTTTCTATGAAAAAACGCTGGCTGGAGATCAGAGCACCCTTGGCCGTTATGCCGAGTTCTTTGTGTCCGAACCCCTTTGAGCCGCCGCTTGCAAAGGCATCTTTGAGCCAAAAGTTGCGTTCGATCGAGATAGAATTGGCCACATCGCTCATATTTGCCGTTCCCTTGTCGGCCGCAACGACAAAGTAGGTGTCATCCTCATCATAGGCAAGGATATTCTCATGTTTGACGACCTTGTTGTCGACCACATTGTCTACCATGTCCAAAAGATTATTGATAAAGGCGGCGTAGATCTGCTCAAAATACTCTTTAGTGATCTCCAGCTTCTCTTTGCGGATGACAAAGCCGCCCTTGGCCCCGTCGGGCACAATTATGGAGTTTTTCCCCTCCTGGGTGATCATCAGGGATTTGATTTCGGTGCGGTAATCTTCGTGCCGCTCGCTCCATCTCAGTCCCCCGCGGCTGATCTTGCTCATGCGCAGATGCATTCCGCTGAACTCGCTGTGGTAGACGAAGATCTCCAGTTTTGGCTGTATGCCTTTGAGGTGTTCACTGAAAAGCTCGGTGTGTATCTTTAGTGCAATGGCTTCGCGATAAAGGAAGTAGTTTGTCCGCAGAAGCGACTGGAGCAGGGTGAAGGTGAGTTTTAATATCTTGTCTTCGAGTATATCGGGGATGGATTTGATCTCTTCGTCTATCGCCTGGGCAATCGCCTTGATCCGGACCTCTCTTTGTTTGAGTGTAGGATCGAAACGGGTGAGAAAGTAGTCTACAAAAAGCCTGGTTATCTGGTGATGGCGGTTGAGGGTAAGGATAATGGCATTGGTGTTGAAACTCAGCACAGCCTGATTGAGATACTCGATAAGCGCACGCACAAGCTGTATCTCTCGAAGGCTCAGGTTTTCGAGGTAGACCAGAGAGTAGAGCTGGCATTTGTCAAAATGTTTTCCCAGCAGAGCCAGCGAGATGATCTCTTCGATGTTCTCTTTGGCGGATTCTATTTTTTTGAAGTCCTGTATATCGAGGTTGAAACGGTTGATATGCACTGTCATCTTGCTTTTTGGAAGCGTATAAGTGATCTCGTCTATGATCAAAAATCCAAAATCATGCAGAACAGGCGCTATAGCAGAGAGATAGAGAACCTTGCTCGAGTAGATCCTGATGGAGACACTCTTTGTACCAAGGGAGATCTTGGTAACAATCTCCTCTTTGCGAAGCTGTTCAAAAAGAGCAGGGGCTATGTTAAGATCATCGGCATGCAAAAGCTGTGAACATACGCTGTTTAAGTCGGGAGTTTCGGGCATGTATGATCTCCAATATGAGTTGTATTTATTGTATAGAAACTTCTCTTAGTGCGGTGTTAAAGCGCTTTTCTGAAGGGCATCGCTAAGACGCAAAAAGCGCTTGAGTCCAAGCAGGGCATGGCGGTCAAGATCGTATTCGATAAGAGAGAGATACTCTAAAATATCCTGGGGCTTTATCCCTGTTCTTTGAGAAGCTTTTATAAGCAGATAGTAGGGTATCTTGTGCGAGGAGCGCAGAAACTGTGCAGAGAGTTTTTCATAGGTTTTCGTCTTGCCGTGATAACACAAACGGGCAAAGACGAAGGGGAGATGCTGACGCTCATACCAGAGCTTGGCCAGGTCGATCGCGTCGTCCTGGTGGGTAAGATGGTGTTTGAGCGCCTTGTCGCCGATGAGGACCTGGCCCTGGAGTTTAAGCACCTTTGCAAGGACATTGGAGGTGGCGGACTCTTTGTCGCTAAGTTCTTTTCCCGGAAGCAGAAGCACGCTCTTGACCTCTTGCCGCGCCATAATGCCCAGGTTAAGGCATTTGCAACGGCGCGAAGCGATACTGGAGATAAAGGCTGCATCGACCCGCCGTCTTTTGAATGCCGTGTTGATCTGGGCCGGAACGCCCCGCTTGTACTGCAGGATCTGCTGTTGCTGAGAGCCCTTGAGATAGCGTTTCATAAAGACGTGAAAGGGCAAAAGGTTAAGGTACTCTATTTTTCCAAAAATCATGGGCTATAAGAGAAACTCTACATGCGTAGTGCGGCTTTTTTTCGCTTTACTCAGCGCCTTGTTGGCCCGTTCCAGAAGTGTTCCCACGGTGTCGCTCTCTTTTGAGATGGTCACGCCGAAGTTAAACTCTATATCGAAATTGAAGCCGTTGAAGCTCAGTGCTATCTGCTCGAAACGTTCCTTAAAGCGCCTTATATACTGCATAGCGCCGTGGGCATCCGTTTTGTAAAGAAGAATAACCAGTTTGTCGCCTTTATAGCGTCCCGTTGCATCGGAGAGGCGCGTGTTTTCCGTTACGGTTTTAGAAACCTCTTGCAAGACGTAGTCACCGGCAAGATAGCCAAACATCTCATTTATATTTTTAAGGTGGTTGATATCGATAATAAGTGTTGCCGAGCTGTTTTTGTCCCGAGAGGCACGGTTTATCTCGTGCTTGAGCAGAGAGAGCATGTTCTTTTCGTTTCGCAGTCCCGTCAGCTGGTCATAGATGTCACAGCCGTCTGCAGGATTGACGACGGACCACTCCTCTGACAATAAGAAGAAGTGAAACTCAAAGCTCTCCGCGAGATCCCTGCGCCGATAACAGAGCTGATGCTCCTTGCCGTGAATATTTAGCTTATGCAAGAAATTTTCATCCAGCATCGCGTTTTGTGCAAGAAAAGTATTCAAGACGCTCAACTCGGTTATATTTTCGAAAATGGTCTCAAAAACAGGATCGGACTGCGTGATACGGTTTGAGTTCTTATCAAACACGACAGTTCTTATCTCTTGCAATACAGGCACGGCACTCTCTTTTTTTGCATGATTATAACAAGAGTCTTAAGTATGTCTACCTTAAGAGGCACATAAAGAGGAATAAATCTCGTGTTTCTGTGGGCCAGAGGGCATGCATTTTCTTTAGAGGTGCCCTTTAAACTCCTCTTTCTGTTCAATTTGATATAATCGCATCTATTAAAAAGGGTGCGAGTAAAAGCTCTCTTACATCGGAGGTTGCCTATGGTAACGATAGAATTTTTAGGACCTATACAAAAAGAGAAGATCAGCCTGCAGGCCTCATCTTTGAATGATGTTGCGGTGTACCTCAGTGCAGACGAAGAGCTCAAGGGCTGGCTAGAGAGCTGTGCTGTTGCCGTGAACGATACGATGGTGACGGATTTAAATACAGCTCTTAAAAGCGGAGACCGCGTCTCCTTACTTCCTCCTGTGTGCGGCGGCTAATGTTAGAACTGTTTGACGGACCCGTTCCGGTAGAAGAGACGCTAGCGCGCTGGTACAAAGAAGAGGCCACGAGCAACTATGGTGCATTTATTCCCTTTGTCGGCACAATCAGAGACGAAGATGGTATTTCGGGATTGAGTTTTGATATCTACACGCCTATCTTAAACTCCTGGTTTGAAGCCTGGCAGTCCAAGGCAAAAGAGTCTGGCGCTGTTTTGAAGATGGCCCATTCGCGTGGCGATGTTCCCCTTCACACCTCCTCCTATATCGCCGCCGTGTTCTCTCCTAAACGCCGCGTTGCCCTGGAGATGATAGAGGAGTTTGTCGAGGATTTCAAGGCGAGTGCTCCGATCTGGAAGTACGATCTTAAAGACGGAAAACGCATCTATGCGGCGGAGCGTTCCACAAAAATAAAAGGCAGCGGACTGCTAAAGGTGAAAAAATGATCTCATACAAAGAGTCGATGCTGCAGCTTGGCGCTCTGAAAGTAAAACATGGCGCGGTAGAGAGGGTCTTTTTAAGCGATGCGCTGGGAAGAGTCCTGGCTGAAGATATCGTAGCACACGAGAACTCGCCGCTGTATCCGACCTCGGCGATGGACGGATACGCCATCAAGGCAGAAGATCAGCAGATGGGCTATATCCAGGTCGCAGGGGACAATCCTGCGGGGGCGGAGAAGATTGATGAGGTCCTGCACGGTTTTTGCATTAAGACCTTTACTGGCTCTTTGATGCCGCGCGGTGCGGACACGCTTATTCCGATCGAAAATGTGAGTTTTGAAGAGGGAAAGATCATCATCAATGAAGATGTGCCTCACGGCTTCAGTGTTCGTCCTGTAGGAGAAAACTTCAAAAAGGGCGACATTCTGGTGAAAAAAGGCTCCAAGCTCGGTTACGCAGAGATAGGCGTTTTGGCAAGTTTGAATGTCGTCATGCCGCCGGTCTTTGTCAAACCCCGCGTCGCGGTACTTTCGACTGGAAGCGAGATCCTTGATCTCGGCCAAAGTGCGACGCATGCATCGCAGATACGCTCCTCCAACAACTATACCCTGGCCGCCCTGGCCGAACAGTGCGGAGCAAAGGCCGTGCAACTGGGTATCGTCAAAGACGATATCGTGTCGATCACCAAAGCCTTTGAAAACGCCCTAGACTCTGCAGACATCATCGTGACGACAGGAGGAGTGAGTGTCGGAGACTATGATTTTGTCAAAGACATCATTCCTGCTCTGGGTGCGGAAGTGATCTATCAGGGTGTGCGCATCAAGCCGGGACAGCATATCATGCTGGCTAGAAAAGAGGAGAAGTTCATCGTTGCTCTGCCGGGTTTCGCCTTCTCCTCGACCGTGACATTCATGCTCTACGTTATCCCTCTGATCCGCAGGATGCTCTTGCAAGAAGCCAAACTGGAAACGGTCGAAGCGGTGTTGATGCAGGACTTTGACAAGCGGGCAAAGAAAACGGAGTTTACGCCTTGCAACCTGCTCTACAAAAACGGCCGCTACGAGGCAGACTTCAAAGACAAAAAGATAGGTTCTTCGGCGATACTTACCAATATGTTAGGGCCGTGTTCACTTGTGGTAACGGGGGAGCAGAACGGTTCGTTCAAGAAGGGCGAATGCGTAGAGGTGATCAATCTACTGAGCCTTTAGCGGCTCAGTTTCTTCATTCATAACAAGATCAGTGGGTGATCTTGCTTTTCAGGACTTCTTCTTCAATCTCATCCTTGCGGTACTTGACCACGACAAGGTTTTCAGTCTCATTCACATACCACTCCGCAATCGCATCATCCTCAAGCGCTTCGAGTTTTTTCATATCGACATGATCAACAGAAACATAGAGGTGTGAATGTTTTACCGGGTTAGAGAGCTTGAGCGCCGTCCAGATGAGCCAGAGCAGACCCACCGCCGCGAGGCTGAGTCCAAGTATCTCTCTGTTGGAGATGTCAAGCATCAGACCCGCAAAGGTTCCGCCGACAAAGGTCATGAAGTAGGCAAAGGAGTTTGACATGCCGAGGGCTGCGCCTTTTTGGTGGACTTTGGCGTATTTTGAGATCAAAGACTGCACCAGCGGCTCCATCATGTTAAAACCGATAAAGAAACTGACAACGCCGACGACAAAGAGCGTGGAGGAGTCGGTTGTTCCCATCAGCACAAAGGCAACGACAAATAGAACGATAGAGACCAGAAAGATCTGTTTCGCCTTGTTGTGTTTTTCGCCAAAGACAGCGGCCGGCCCCATAGCGATCAGTCCGAAGATCATTGCCGGGAGGTAGACCTTCCAGAGTTCAGCCTTCGCCCAGGCAAAGCCGCCGTCTTCAAGCGGAGCTGTCATGATGATAGGAATAAGAACGAAGGCGATCGTCATTAGACCCTTTTGCATGCCGTTGATGATAAACATGCCCATAAGGTTGGTGTCTTTGAGGATGTCGGCGGTCTTGATCGTGTTGTGGTAGACGTGACGGATGCGCGGCGGCGTCGGCACTTTGACAAAGACCAAAAAGATAGCGAAGATCGCAAGCGCTGCTGTGATCCAAAAAAGTGAAGCCACGCCGAAAGAAGCGCCCAAAACAGGACCGAGTCCCATAGCCAAAGCAAAGGCTATGGCGATCGAGCCGCCCATCATTGCCATCGCTTTGCCGCGGGACTCCTCAGAGACAAGGTCTGAGATCATGGCAGGAACAACGGCCCCTATAGCCCCCGCACCCTGTAAAAAACGCCCAAGCATCAAGATGTAGATATCCGTGCTGAGCGCACAGACGACGGAACCTACAAAGAAGACAAGCAGACCAAAGACCAGTGTCGGTTTGCGCCCGATCTTGTCGCTGATCGTTCCGAAGGGCACCTGAAATATTGCCTGAGTCAGCGCATATCCGCCGACGATAACACCCACTAGAAGTGCGGTAGCGTTTTCCATCTCCATTGCATAGACAGAGAGTACCGGAAGGACCAGAAAAAGTCCGAGAAACCGCATAGATAAAATAGCCGAGAGCGGCCAGATCGTTTTAAACATATAAATAACCTACCTTGGATAGAATGACGCCATTATAATGAATTTATTTTAAGACAAGCTCTTAGTTGAGGATTAAATATGAAATTAGTTTTAGCAACATCAAACAAAGGCAAGGCAAGAGAGATCACGGTCATGTACAGCGATTTTGAAGTGATCCCCTACAGCGAGCTGATAAGCCCTTTTGAGATCATCGAGGATGCGCCTGACTTCAAGGGAAATGCGCTGATCAAGGCGCGTGCGGTCTATAAGGCTTTGGGAGATGAGGAAGCGATCGTCTTCTCTGATGACAGCGGTATCAGCGTAGAGGTCCTAGACGGTGCACCCGGGGTTTTTTCCGCGCGTTACGGCGGCGAAGAGGCGAGCGACAGGGACAACCTTGAGAAGCTGATGAGAGAAGTCAAAAAGAAAGGCTTCAGCAGCTCGCCCGCCTTCTATACCGCGGCCATCGCCATCGTCTGCAAAGAGGGCGAGTACACGACGCACGGCTGGATGTATGGCGATGTGGTGACCGAGCCAAGAGGGGACGGAGGCTTTGGGTACGACCCCTGTTTTGTTCCCAAGGGATACGACAAGACACTGGGCGAACTTGATGATGGCGTCAAATCGAAACTCTCCCACCGCTCCCAGGCCCTTGCCAATGCCAAGCCGGTTTTAGGAGTGATACGAAAGATGCGGGAGAGATAAGGAGAGTGAAACTCCGGCCCTGCTGTTTAATATAATCAATAAGTGTCAGGTTCCACCACGTTGTTGAAGCCAGAGGATAGCGTCAGCTCTGAATTTCT
>JACUTT010000035.1 GCA_014859655.1 Campylobacterales bacterium | reverse complement strand
AAGTGATTAACAGTCACCTACTCTACCGCTGAGCTAATCCGGAATGTTTAAGAGGGCAGAATTATAGGCAAAATAATGGGGTTTGTCAAGAGTTTTTGTGACGTTTTCGTTTTAAATTTTTAGTGGGGACATAGAAGTCAAGATTTGAGATCCTTTTGAGGCTGATCTCGTGGGTTTCGACAAGTTGATAGAGCCGTTTTAGGGAGTCTGCATCGAAGAGTAGGGCAAGGTCTTCCGGGGTTAAAGGGCGCTTGTCGAGAGTGTTGATGATCTCTTCGTCGCTATAGCACGAGGGCTGAGAGGTGACATCCTTGCGCGAGGCGATGTGGATCGGAAGTGCCGGGTTGAAACGGTGAGAGATCTTGAAGAGCTCTTCGTAGCTGAGGCCTTCTATCGGGTAGGCGGGAGGTCTATCTATCGTGCCCAGGTCGATGCGTTCACACTCTATCTGCTCTAGGACGTCGTTGATCGCCTGAATCTCTTCTGGGGTGTCGTTAAGGGCTTTGACAAAGAGGACTTCGATGAAGAGTCGGCCCTGATACTCTTTGGAGAAGGAAACGACGCTCTGCACCAGTTTGCCCAGGTCTATGCCCTCGTGCGGCCGGTCGATCTTCTTAAAGATCTCGGGAGAAACGGCATCGAGGGAGAGCTTGACCTGGTCGAGGTGCAGAAGGCTTCGGTAGGTCTTAGGATCGCTCAGCGTCGCGCTGTTGGTGAGGATGAGGGTCTGCTTCTTCTCTTTGATCGCATCTATCTTTTCAATGAGTTCGTCAAGGTAGGGGTAGAGCGTCGGCTCGCCGTTGGCGGTGAGGGTGATGACTTCGGTGTTGGGATGCTCTTTAAGCGCGCTTGCTAGTTCAAAGATGATCTCGTCGGGAGGATAGGCTTCGTTGTAGGCATCGACGGTGGCCGAGGGGGCAAGCTCGCAGTAGAGGCAGTCAAAATTACACTGCTTTTTCCCGGGGGAGAGGTCAATGCCTAAGGAGGTGCCGAAACGGCGTGATGCTACGGGGCCAAATATAAATTTCATAAGGGGATTTTAGCTTATCTGTATTTAAAGCATGATTATTAAATCGGAGAAGGCTCTTCTTTGGCAAAATACCAAAGAGAGTGTAGGATGCAAAGAGGTTTAGCGCTTTCTAAAGAAACTTAGTGTTTTCTAAGAAACTTAACGCTTTGTCATCTCGTGTACGAGGTCGACAAGGTATTTTGCATTTTCAGGATCAAGGTCGGGAAGCATACCGTGGCCGAGGTTGAAGATGTGGCCGCTCTCCTTACCCATGACCTTGACAATGTGCTCAACGCCCTCTTTTGTCGCCTCTTTGGAGTAGAGACGGGTCGGTTCCATGTTGCCCTGAAGGATATACTTGTCACCGAGTTTGGCTTTTGCCAGTTCGATTGGTGTTGACCAGTCCACGCAGAAGACATCAAAGTTTCCGCCCTTTTCGCGTATCTTATCCAGGTAGCCGGAGACACCTTTAGGGAAGAGAAGAATCGGGATATGCGGGTATTTTGCCTTGACATGTGCGGCGATGCGGAGCATATAGTCCCAGGAGAACTCGAAAAATGCAGACTCTTCAAGGGCAGATGCCCAGGAGTCAAAGATCTGAACCGCATTGGCGCCCGACTCGATCTGCTTGCAGAGGTAATCCTGGATGATGATGGTCAGCTTTTCAAGCAGCTTGTGCATGAAGGCAGGATCCGTCGCGATCTTCTTTTTGACGACGGCGTAGGTCTTTGTGCCCTGGCCCTCTATCATGTAAGTCGCCAGCGTCCAGGGACTTCCGGTGAAACCGATGAGTGCCTTGTCCGCGCGAAGACGTGAACGTACCTTGGCGATGGTGTCGTAGACATAGACCAGTTTGTCGGCGGCTTTCATGTCGAGCGCGTCAAGATCAGCGTCAGTGACAAGAGGTTTAGGGAACTTGGGACCGTGATCCTTGATGAACTGAAGCTCCATGCCCATCTCGTTGGGAACGACAAGGATGTCCGAGAACAAGATAGCCGCATCGACGTCCAGACGTTCAACAGGCTGAATAGTCACTTCACAGGCCATTTCAGGATCATGGCAGAGGCTGAGGAAATTTCCCGCTTTGGCACGAACGGCCATGTATTCAGGAAGATAACGGCCTGCTTGGCGCATCATCCAGATGGGAGTGTGGGCAGTTGGCCTTCTGAAACAGGCATCAATAAAAATCATATTTGACATTAGTGGTCTCCTTTGTGTAAAAAATACAGAGCGACTGCAAGCAGCAGTATCGAAGCGGAAAAGTAGAGCATCTCGAGCGCGCCGTTATAGTCGGTGTGGAGCACGCGCTGGAAGAAGTTGACGACGAGGACCATGACGATGACCTTGGCGATCTTGTCTTTGAGCTGGTCGAGCGAATGGATCTGAAGGACCTTGGAGCTGTCGCCGCTGGCTTCTTCCGCTGCATCTATTTTCGAGACAAAGAGCTCGTAGACACCAAAAGAGAAGATGAGCAGGACGATGGCGATCAGGTAAAGATCGATCGCGCCGATGATCTCGGAAACGACATCCTCATGCAGGTTTTCAGGATGGGCACTGTGAAAGATCATGTCATAGATAAGCGTGATGACATGCCAGATGTCCAGGCTCGCGACGATAAAGAGGATGATGGCACCCAGAAGGGTGAATATAACGGCCAGCAGCGTAAAAAGGCGCGAGTTCCAAAGTGCATTTTCAAAAAATCTTTCAAACATAGATGTCCCTATTTTTCTTGCATTTCAACCCATTTTTGGGCGATTCTGACGGCATTGGTCGCCGCTCCGACACGAAGGTTGTCTGCTACGACCCAGAGGTGAAGGACATTTTTTCTGTAGAGATCATTGCGGATACGTCCTACAAAAGTCTCGTTCTGATCGACGCAGCTTGCGGGCATCGGGTATTCGTTCAGCGCAGGGTTGTCGACAACAATGATATTGGGCGCTTTGGCGAGTATCTCTCTGGCCTCGGCAGCATCGACATCCGCATCAAAGGTCAGCGTCAGCGCCTCTGCATGGCCGCGAAGTGTCGGAACACGCACACAGGTGGCAGAGACTTCGACCTTTTTGCCGAGTATCTTGATGGTTTCGTTAACCATCTTCATCTCCTCTTTGGTGTAGCCGTTTTCGGTAAAGACATCGATCTGCGGGATGACATTGAGCGCGATCTGATGAGGGAAGGCCTTGTGCTCGGACTCGTCAAGCTTGAACTGGAAGAAGTCCTGCATCTGTGTCACCAGCTCTGCCATAGCCTCTTTGCCGCCGCCGGAAGTCGCCTGGTAGGTAGAGACATCGACACGAAGAAGGTCAAAAGCCTCGTCAAGGGGTTTTAGCACCTGCACCATCTGGATGGTCGAACAGTTCGGGTTGGCGATGATGCCTGTTGTCTTCCACTCGTGGATCTCTGAGGGATTGACCTCGGGAACGACAAGCGGCACGTCCGCATCCATTCTGAAATGGCTGGTGTTGTCAATGACGACGGCGCCCGCTTTTGCCGCAAAAGGGGCATATTTTGCGGAGATGGAGCCGCCGGCAGAGAAAAGAGCGATCTCGATCTCCTCTTCGTCAAATATCGTTTCAGTCAACTCTTTGATGACCAGGGCGTGGCCGTCAAAATCAATGGTGCTCCCCGCGGAACGCTCGCTTGCCATCGGTACGATCTTGTTATAAGGAAAATCGATCTCTTCAAAGATACGAAAGATCTCTTCGCCGACCGCTCCGGTGGCACCGACAACGGCTACATTATATTTACGCATAATTTTTATCCTTTCTAATGACTCAAGTTGTAGTGTTTTATCTTTTTTTCTAAAGTACTCCGGCTCATACCAAGCAGTTTTGCGCTCTCTTCAAGGTCCATCTTGCACGAGAGGATGACCTCTTGGATAAGCTCTTCTTCCATAGCGGAGATAGACTTTGGTTTTTGGCGGCTCTCTAAAAAAAGCTCATCAGCACAGATGAGATCTGTCTCGCTAAGTATCGTCGCGCGTTCGATGACAGAGACTAGCTCTCTGATGTTTCCCGGCCATCTGTAGGCCAGAAGTGCTTCTTGCGACAGCTCGTCGAAGTGCTTATGTTCAAAGCCGTATTTTTCACAGTTGTCTTGCAGTACCTTGTTGGCAATGTCCAGGATCTCTTCTTTGCGTTCGCGAAGCGGAGGGATCTCTACGGGGATGGTGTTCAGACGGTAGTAGAGATCCTCTCTGAAGGCAGACTCTTCGATCTGTTTGTGAAGATTCGCATTGGTCGCGGAGATGATGCGCACGTCGATCTTGAGCGGCTTGGATGAGCCCAGACGCTGGACCTCTCTCTCTTGCAAGACGCGCAGCAGTTTGGCCTGAACGCCGTAGGGCATCTCGCCTATCTCGTCCAGGAAGAGCGTTCCGCCTTCGGCAAGTTCAAAATGGCCCGCTTTTGACTGAAAGGCATCGGTAAAGGCCCCTTTTTCAAAACCGAAAAGCTCGCTTTCGAGGAGGTTGTCCGGGATGGCTGCCATGTTGATCGCAACAAAGGGTTTGTTTTTGCGGGGTGAAGACTCATGGATAAACTTCGCAAAGACCTCTTTACCGACACCGCTTTCGCCGGTCAGCAGGATGGAGGCATCCGTTTTTGCGGCTTTCTGGGCCATATTGACGGCCTTGCTAAGGGCGGGAGAATTGGCCGTAAACCCTGAAAACGGAAGCTCTTTTTTTGCTTTTTTCGGGGTATGCTTGATCACCTCTTGGACCTTATGCGAGCGCTTGATCGCCGTAATCAGGGTCTCTATTTCAAAAGGTTTGAGCAGGAAGTCTTTGACGCCGAGTTGGATGGAGTCGATCGCTTTTTGCAAAGTCGCATTGCCGGTCATAATGATGACCTCGTACTTTCCGCCAAGCTCTTTGACAAACTCGATGCCGTCCATGCCGGGCATGTTGATGTCGCTGACGATCAGATCAAAACTCTCGTCGAGTTTGAGAAGGGCATCCTTGGCGCTTTTGAAACTGACGATCTCAAACTCTGGGTAGTCGCTCATTGCAATCTCAAGGGATTTGCGCATATTGATATCGTCTTCAACAATCGCTATCTTCAATGAAACTCCCTTGCTATTGGTGGTTTGGCACATAACATGGCGTAAATACGCATCCGCAATATCTCTGTGCTGATTATTCAGCAACTAATCGCGTGATTCTAGCGTAGTCATCATTAAAATCGACTGTTATATAGCAAGGAGGAAGGCTAAGGGAGAGTAGGGAAGAGCTTTTGGTGTCGGTCACTTTTTCATGCGAACGCGTATGCGCTCCGGAGTGCATCAAAAACTCTAAGATCTCCTCTTTGTGGGTATTCATCAGGGAATTGAGGTCCGTTTTGTGTTCTAGATGCACAATGAGGCTTTCGGCTTCTTTGGCTTTGAATGCACGCATTGTTTTAGAAAATTGGTAGGATTCGGAAATAAGTATCGCGTTTTTGATCTGTGCGCGATAGCTTATGATGAAGGTTTGTGATGCATTCAGCCAAGCGGCTGTAAGGATTAGCGCGAGGCTAAGATTGAACGCCATTGCTCAGGGCTTATTAGAAGTTCCATCTCGACTTCACACAGACCGTCTTTGAAGACCGTCTCGATGATCTGCGCTTCCGCTATAACAGCATCCACATAGGTGCGCACTTCTGAACGCTGAACCATCATGTTCTTGATCTTGTCTTCGCCTTCTATTCTTACGCCTTTGACTTTTTCAGCCAGAAGTCTGTAGGCGTCACCGATGGCTGCGCGTTTAGCAAGGGCATAAGCCTGCGCCGGTGAGGAGGTATTTGTCGGTGCAACACCCTGGCCGACGACATTGATGCGTATCGTTTCATAGCTGGAGGATTTTGTCTGCTTTCTAGGCGGCTGCATAGTGTCACACGCGTTTTTATTTTCTTCATTTCCGCTCTGGTTGATTACGACAGGCTGAACAACGACAGGCGTCACAACAATAGAGTCAACTGTCTGCATCTTCTTTGGCGCTTCGGGCATGTTCTGTGGTGCCTCGGCCGCCATCAGTGAAACCGACAGCAGGGCGCTCAATAGTAATATGTTTCGCATTATGGGTCCTTGCATCTTTATATTATGATTTTCTAAGCAATGTCTGTTCCATTTTTGAAGTGAGGCTTTTTGTAGTAAGGGGAGGTGCCAGGTGAAGAGGCAGATAAAGAGTGCCGGAGTATTTCTACTCTTCGCTCTCCTCCTCGTTCTCGTCGCTGATCTCTTCTTTTGGACAGCGTGATACATAGACGACATCATCACCCTTGATAATATAGACGCCGGAGGTGTTGCGGCCGGATTTTGAGATGGTCTGCATGTCAACACGGATCATTTTGCCGGCCTTGGTCAGTGCCATAAGGTCCATGCTCTCGTCCACCATTAGACAGCCGACGACGCTATTTCCGGTCTTGGCGTTTAGTTTCATCGCGATAACACCCGAACCTGCACGGTTTGTCAGCCGGTATTCGCCTGCTGTGGTGCGTTTCCCGATACCTTTTTCGCTGACGGTGAGGATCTCTTCTTCGTCGTTTTTGATGATGTTGGCATCAATGACGTAGTCGCCTTCGTGCTTGAACTTGATACCGCGTACCCCGCGGGTAGAGCGTCCCTGATCTCTGGTCTTTTCAATTTCGAACTTGATACACTGCGCCTGTCGGGTCAGGATAAAGAGGTACTGCGTTGCCGGTGTTGCTATCTTCGCGGTGACGAGAACATCGTCATCATCGAGGACAATAGCGCGAACACCGTTTGAGCGGACATTGGAGAACTCGCTCAGGTTGGTACGTTTGACGATACCGTTTTTTGTGAAGAAGACTAGAGAGTTCTCTTCACTGAAGTCGGTTGTCGGGATGATAGACTGGATCTCTTCGTCCTGGACAAGGTTGATCAGGTTGACGATCGCCTTGCCCTTGGCCGTGCGTGATCCCTCAGGAATACGGTAGACCTTCAACCAGTGCAGCTGCCCGCGGTTGGTGATGATCAGCAGGGTGTCGTGCGTGTTGCAAGTGAAGAAACTTTCGATAAAGTCATCGTCAAATGTCGTGACGGCTGTCTTACCCTTTCCGCCGCGGTGCTGTTTCTCATACTGCGCCAGCGGAACGCGCTTGATATAGCCGCGGTGAGAGATCGTAACGACCATCGGCTCATTAGGAATAAGGTCTTCGATATCGATATCGTCATAGTTGTCAACGATATCGGTAAGACGCGGAGTCGTAAGAACATCTTTGGCCTCGATAAGCTCCTCTTTGATGATGGTGCGCAGTACCTCTTCGCTCTTAAGGATAGAGTCGAGGTATTCGATAAGGGCGTGAAGTTCGCGAAGTTCGTTCTCGATCTTTTCGCGCTCAAGGCCGGTAAGCTTTTGAAGACGCATATCCAAGATGGCCTGTGCTTGCAGATCGGAAAAAGAGAACTCGTTGATCAGTCCCTCTTTGGCTGCAGCCGTGTCCGAACTTGCACGGATAAGTCGGATGATCTCTTCGATGTGATCAAGTGCTTTTTTGAGACCTTCGAGGATGTGCGCCTTGGCCTTTGCTTTTTCAAGGTCAAAGATCGTACGGCGGATGATGACCGTCTTGCGGTGCGCAATGAAGTTGTTGAGGATCTCCATCAGCTTGAAGACTTTTGGCTCCTGGTTGATGATGGCGAGCATGATGATACCGAAGGTGGTCTGCATGTTCGTCTGCTTGTAGAGATTGTTAAGAACGATCTCCTGCATCGCATCGCGCTTGAGCTCGATAACGACACGGATACCTTCGCGGTCGGATTCGTCGCGGATCTCGGAGATCCCTTCGATCGACTTGTCGCGTACCAGGATCGCGATGTTTTCGATCATACGCGCCTTGTTGACCTGATAAGGAAGTTCGTCGATGACGATGACGTCTTTGTTCCCTTTTTTCTCGATGTGGGTCTTGGCACGGACCTTTATACGTCCGCGTCCTGTTTCGTAAGCATCAAGTATCCCTTTTTGACCGTAGATCGTACCGCCGGTAGGAAAGTCGGGGGCTTTAATGAACTGCATGATGTCAAGGAGTGAGGCATCGGGGTTGGCAAGCAGATGAAGAAGCGCATTGAGGACCTCACCCGGGTTGTGCGGCGGGATGTTTGTCGCCATACCGACCGCGATACCCGAAGAGCCGTTGATGAGAAGGTTGGGAACACGCGTTGGAAAGACGGTCGGTTCTTGTGTTGTACCGTCGTAGTTGTCGATCATATCGACGGTATCTTTGTCGAGGTCTTTCATTAGTTCACCGGCATATTTTGTCATACGTGCTTCCGTATAACGCATGGCCGCCGCGTTGTCGCCGTCAACGGAACCGAAGTTTCCCTGGCCGTCGACGAGTGTCATACGCATCGAGAAGTCCTGCGCCATACGGACAAGAGCATCATAAACCGAGTTGTCGCCGTGCGGGTGGTACTGTCCGATAACGTCACCGACGATACGGGCCGATTTTTTGTATTTTGCACCTGCGGAGAGGTTCAATTTGTCCATAGCGTATAGGATACGGCGGTGAACAGGCTTGAGTCCGTCACGCACGTCCGGCAAAGCACGACCAATGATTACACTCATGGAGTAGTCAAGGTAAGATGCTTTAACAGTATCCTCTATATTAATATTATCAATATTCTGGTTGTTGTCCAGTAAATCGCTCATGCAAATCCTCTGTAGAAGAAAAGCCCTCTGATTAGAGAGGAGTTTTCTAAAAATTGACTGGATAATAGCAAAGATAGGCTTAAGCCTTAGATAAAGGGGGCTTATAAAGCTTAAAGAAAATATTTAAACTGAAAAATAAGCGCAAAAAAGTAACAGCCTATAAACAAGGTAATAAAATTTTTATGAATGGTTAAAAAACAATTAACAAAGAGAAATATCAGGAAAAGAGCCGGGTTGTGAGCTTAACTCTTTTTTGGTGTAAGCTCCGATAACGGCGACAATCTGTTGCAATTCTTTATTCGTCTTCAGGGCACCTCTAAAAACCCCAACTGCCTTCAGAGGGTCGCCTTGATTGTGAACTTCTCTCAATCGCTGAAGGCAACTGGGGTTTTCAGAGGTGCCCTTGAGATTATCGTGGATATTAGCCAGGATTGTCAGGATTTGCAAGAAGAGCTGCATCGAAATAGCGAGTGCTTCAAGTTCGCATTCAAAATCACGGAACAGTTGCCCAAGAGTTTGTGATTCATGCTTGATCCGGTTGATATAGCTGAGTAGATTAGAGGTGCCCTAGAGTTTTGCTCCACAAACGCCAATCGGCGTTTGTTTATCACCAGCATGCAAATGAAATGAAGAATAATTTGAAACGGAGCGAAGCTGATGTTGCGCTTGATGAAATTACTCCGAATGAGTATTTTCGAGATATTTATCTCTCGAAATACACCTAAAATCGGATTCTTTAATGCACTGCTTGCCACAAGTTCGATAGAATTGTCCATACTCACAATAAGCTCCGTATAGTCGACCAAATTATACTTAAAAGTGCCTATTTATGGGCTTTTGTAGATAGATTAAACTTCAAGATCTATGTGCTAAAGTTGAGTATAGTTTAACGAATGTATATAAAAAAATAAATAAGTTTTATTTAAAGTAGCTTTTTAGAGCAGATGGTATAATACGCGCAATTTATATAAACGGCGGTCTATGTTAGCGGATAATGTGAATGCTCTATTAAACGATAAAACACTGCTTATAAACGAAGTCTACTTCAAGCTTCAAGAACATTTCGAAGCAAAGTATGGCTCCAATACTGTTGTTTTCATGGAGATCGGGACCTTTGTCGAGGTCTATGAGGTCAACAACGAGGAGCTTCGGATCGGCAAGGCCAAAGAGATGGCCGAACTGCTTAACATCCAGCTGACGAAAAAAAACAAGAGCATTGCCGAGAACAGCGTCAAGAACCCTCTGTCTGCAGGTGTGCCGACCATCTCTTTTGAGCGCCACCTAAGCCGTCTTATCCAGGAACAAAAATACACCATCATCTATATCCGCCAAAAGGGCGAGCCGCCGAAGGTCTCGCGCTATGTCTCGCAGATCATCTCTCCGGGCACGAACTTCGACTACATGATCGGCAGTGAGGACAACTATATCGTCTCGCTTCTCATTGACAAGCACCGCGACATCTACTCCATCGGCTACAGTGCGATTGACGTGACGACAGGCAAGACCTTTTTGTACGAGGCCCAGGGTACAAACGAGGACCAGAATTTCGCGCTTGATGAGATCTTCAATCTGCTCAATGTCTACAAGACCTCCGAGCTCGTGCTGACATTTTTAGAGGGCGTAGATGACCAGAAGCAGATACTGCGCTACCTCGAAGTGGACGAGCACTACACCTACAGCGTGAACAACCAGCGCCCCAAGATAGACTACCAGAACGAGCTTTTCAAACGGGTTTACCAGATTCAGTCTCTTCTTTCGCCCATCGAGCATCTTGACCTTGAACGCACGCCGATGATCTCCGAAGCACTGGCGATACTGGTGCACTTTGTCATCGAGCACGACTTTTACATCATCCAGAAGCTCTCCCGCCCCGAGCTTATCGACAACCGCCGCTACCTCTATCTGGGCAACTCAGCCTTTGAACAGCTCGGCGTGATCTCAAAAGACACAGACGAGATGAGCCTGCTGCGCCTGATCGATAAGTCGGTGACCGCGATCGGAAAAAGGCTTCTCAAAAAGCGCCTGCTAAACCCCATCATGGAAGAAGCAGAGCTCAATCGCCGTTACAGCCTCGTCGAAAAGGTGATGAGCCATACCCGTCTTCTCGAAGCGGATCTTCGCAATATCTATGATCTGGAGAGACTCTCTCGCCGCATCAACCTAGGCAGACTCCACCCCTTCGAGATCAACGTTATCCACGACTCGCTCGGCGGCATAGCGGAGCTTTCGCTTTATGTTAAAAAGCATAAGCTCCTCAAAACTCCCTTTTCAGAGCTGGAAGTGCAGGGTTTCATCAAGGAGATAGAAAAGACCTTCAACCTTGACGTGACGCGCAAGTTCACCATGCAGAGTGTTGATGAAAACTTTTTTATGCGCGGGGTGGATCCGCATATTGACGAGCTGAGCGACGAGAACGCAAAGATGCTGCAGTCGATCTACCTCATCATTGACCATATTGAGGAGATGCTGAGCAAAGTCGCCAACAAGAGCGAAAGCCGCCTGGTGAGTTTGGGGCAGTTGGACAAGGAGGGTTACTTCATCACGCTCTCCAAAAACTGCTACAGCATGATAGAGTCGGACTTCTTGAATTCGGGCATTGAGCTTGAAGGAAAGTTTGTCTCTTCGAAAGAGTTCTCTGTCAAAAAGCTGACCAACAGTGTCAAGATCACCTCGGAGCTTATCGACACGCTCTCGGACAAGATCATGCACAACCGCGTGAAGATCGTGGCGCTTGCCAAAGAGAAGTTCGTCGAGAAGCAGTATCAGCTCGAGCGCCGCTATACCCTGCTTTTTGAGCGGATGATCCACTATATCGCGGACATCGATGTGGCGGTCTCCACGGCAAAAACGGCGCAGCTCTACAATTATGCCCGGCCGATGATCGTCTCTGCACACAAGGACGAGAACTTTCTGCAGGTTCTGGGCCTGCGTCATCCCCTCATCGAGGTGCAGGAGCATAAGGGCATCTACGTGCCAAACGACATCGTAATGGGAAACCGCGACTATATGGACATCCCGTACCCCGAGACCATCATGCTCGATCCGGCGGTGCATGACGGCCATCAGATCCACGGGGTGCTGCTCTACGGGATCAACTCCAGCGGGAAATCCTCGCTGATGAAGAGTATCGGTCTGGCCGTCATGATGGCGCAGGCGGGCTTTTTTGTGCCGGCCTCAGCGATGAAGTTCTCGCTCTTTGAGTCGATCTTTACCCGCATCGTTTCTAGGGACAACCTCGCCAAAGGGCTCTCGACCTTTGCGGTGGAGATGCTGGAGCTGAAAAACATCTTCAACCGTGCGGGAACGAAGAGCCTTATCCTCGGAGACGAGATCTCGCACGGTACAGAGACGCTTTCGGGAGTGGCTATCGTGGCCTCATCGATCATGAAGCTCTCCCGGCTCCGCTCACTCTTTTTGTTTGCGACCCACCTGCATCAGCTCTCCAATATGGACGAGATCGCGCGACTTAAAAATGTCGTGAACCTCCATCTGGCGGTCTCCTATGACGAAGAAAAAGACAAGCTTCTGTATAACCGTACCCTTCAAAGCGGAAGCGGAAACAGTATCTACGGGCTCGAGTTCGCAAAATCCCTGCACATGGACAGAGAGTTTCTCGACGTGGCCAACGGCATCAGAAAACGCCTGGCGAATGACTATGACGAGCTGGAGCTTCTGGTCAAGAAGAAAAAACGCAGCAAGTACAACAAAGAGCTCTATGTCACAAACTGTGTCATCTGCGGCAATATCGCCGAGGATGTGCACCATATCTCCCAGCAGTCTTTAGCCAATCAGGCCGGTTTTATCGGGCATTTTCACCAAGACCACAAGCACAATCTTATTCCTCTGTGCAAAGAGCACCACAACGAGATCCACAACGGAAAGATTCGTGTCAAAGGCTTCGTGATGACCTCGAAGGGGCTGGAGCTGGAGTATGAAGAGCAGCTCAGAAGCTGATGGAATCTTTGCCTTACCCCTTAGCCCTTGCGCTGATCTTTACATCTTTTTTTATGCTGTATGTTGCTGTTCGGCTGCTGCTATGGCTCAAGCACAGGGCTCTGCTGAGGCGTCTAAAAAAAGCCGATTTTCCCATAAGCTACAAAGAGATCGTGCAGAAGATCCCGTTTTACAGCCGTTTGGCCAAAAGCGATCAGCTTATGATGCACTACTGCATACTGCGTTTTATCAATGAAAAAGAGTTTATCGGAGTACAGGGTCTAAAGATCAGCGACGAGATGCGTGTCATCATCTCTTTTTACGCCTGTCTGCTTCTGCTTCGCATTAAAATGCCTGAGTGCTATAGCAATCTGAGTACAGTTCTGGTCTATCCTTATGAGTTTGTCAGCCGTCACAGCAGAAACGAGGGAGGCATCTCTACAAGGCAGAGCCTTGCCCTGGAAGGGCAGTCGAGCAGCGACACGGTTGTTATCTCCTGGCACAGCGCAAAAAATGAGGCCTACCATATCTACGATCAAAATGTCGTGCTGCATGAGTTTGCGCATGAGCTTGATTTTATGAGCGGCGAAATAGACGGGGTGCCTCCTATGGCGCAGAGCCGCTATCGCAGATGGACAGAGGTGATGTACGGCGAATACAAAAAACTGCGAAAGAGAAGTCTCAAAAGAGGCCATCTGGGCAAGTACACACTCATCGGAGAGTACGCAGCGACGAACGAGGCAGAGTTCTTTGCCGTGGCGAGCGAGCGTTTTTTTGAAACACCACAGAAACTTAAAAAAGATTTTCCTGAGCTTTATGCAGAACTTAAAAGCTTTTATAAGATAGATACGGCCTCTCTTTTTTCGAAAGAGAGTTGATCTTTTTTTGTTCTTCTCCTCTTTTTGGGTATGATAACGGGATATGAGACTTTATGGGGATGAAGATGATTGAAGAGATCTGGCTTGACAGGTTTTCCAAAAACACCAAGACGGCGGCTATGATTATGATGCTGCTCGGCGCGGCGGGTATCTTGCTTCCGCAGTTTTTCACATTGGCACTGAGTTATTTTATCGGCTGGCTGCTTCTGTTCGCTGCCTTGACGCAGGCCTATACGCTCTACCACTACAAAAAGAGCGCGGCTATGGCCTGGTTGCGTCCTGCTGCAAACCTGCTTATCTCCCTCGTTTTTTTGCTCAATCCCTCTATCGCCATCGCGACGCTCGGTCTTCTGCTTGCCTTCTACTTTTTCATGGATGCCTTTGCCAGTCTCTTTCTTGCAGATCTGTTCAAAGTGCATGGAAGCAGAGTCTGGGGCATTGTGAATGCGGTATTGTCGTTTATGCTGGGGGTGCTTATTCTTATCAGCTGGCCTATGAGTTCAGCCTTGCTGGTCGGTATATTTATAGGGATAACTCTCTTTTTTGACGGCTTAAGGCTGCTCTTTTTGAGTAAAAACATAGGCAGAAAATAGTTTAAAACAAGCGCCCTATCTTTTTAAAACCGAAAAGAAAAAAGAGGCTTCCCACACCGATCACCCCCACAAAATAAACGATAAGATCGCCAAAGGGTGTTCCTCTGAAAAAGATGCTCTGGCTTCCTTCGATGTAGTAGCGAAGAGGGGAGAGATAGGAGAGATACTGCAAGGCAGGATGCATGGTGTGGATCGGCGTCCAGGCACCGCTGAGAAAAATCATAGGCATCACAATCAAAATAGAAAACTGGCCTACCTGCACCGTGCTTTGGGAAATGCTGGCAATAAAAAGCCCGATACCCGAACTCGTAAACGCAAAACAAAAGCTCAATAAAAAAAATGCCCACAATGCGCCGTTGAGCGGGATGTCAAAGGCGCCAAAGAGCACGATGCCGACGCTGAGCATTACGCCGAACATAATGATGATGACCTGAGAAAAGCTTTTGGCCAGGATCATCAGTTTTGGGTTAACCGGCATCAAGAGCATAATCTCCCAGGTGCCGCTCTCTTTCTCTTTGACAAAAACGACGGCCGTCAAGATGACACTGAGCAGTGTGGTGACGGCGAGCAGTTCGCTCAAGGACATGAAGTAGGCATTGGTCGCATTTTGATTGAAAAGTTTGTGCGTTTTTATTTCTATGGGAATCTCCACTGCATTAAAGTCAAAGACAATATTTTGCAGGTAGCTAAATGCCATATAACTCTGCGATGAAGCAGTCGCATCGAGAAGAACATCAATGCGGGGGTGATTGTGCCGTGCATAGCGCTGTTCAAAGTCACTCTCAAAAATGATGCCTATCATGATCTCTTTGTTGAAGATGGCCCGGCTCAGCTCTTTTTGCGAATTGAAAACTTTCGGTGCCTGAAACTCCGGGGGACGCAGATGCAACATGATCTTGGAACTCACTATCCCTTCACTCTTGTCGACCACACCGACGCTGACATTTTTGGCGTCCATGACAATGCCGCTACCTGAGATATAAATATTTGCCGTAAAGACAAAGAGCACGGCAGCAACGAGACCGGTAGAGCGGAAGAAAAGCAGAAGCTCTTTGTAGACGATAGTGAAAAAGAGCCTCACTAAAGCTCCTTTCTTAGAAAGTACCAGGCAAGTGAAAAAAGAGTCAGCGCATGCAGCAGCAAGATGCCCAGATAAAGAAGGATCTTGGGCGAGTCAAATCCCTGTCCTATCAAAAACGTATCATAAATAATGTGGTTGTAATACATCACAGGATAGAGGTGCGCCTGCACATAAGACTCTCCCGTCATGGATGAGATCGGCATCAACATCCCCGAGTAGAGAAAACCAGGAATGACGGTAATGATCACCGTCAGCACGATAGCAACGATCTGAGTCGGCGATACAACGGAGATGAGCAGACCAAGGGAGAGGCTGATAAAGATATAGATCTCAGATGTCAGCCAGAAGAGCAAGAAACTGCCGCGAAAAGGAAGCTCAAAGAGATACACCGCCCAGAGAAAAAGAATGAAGATGTTTATCGACTGCAGGAGTATGACGGGGAGCAGTTTTGCAAACAAAAACTCGCTTTTTTTGATTGGTGAAGCATAAAAGTTGAAGATCGTTCCCTCTTCTTTCTCTTTGACACTCAAGAGCGCAGAGAGAATGGCGGAGGCAACAAGTAAAACAAGTCCGATGATCCCCGGAATGATCATGTCTTCATCGCGCATCGCCTGGTTGAAAAGATTGCGTTTGTTGATGGTGATAAGATCGGCGTTCATAGGCGTAAATGCTTCCATGGCGGCATCCTGGATAAGGCCCTGGGTGTAGGCCTCAAGCGTGTTGGCCCGTGTGGGAAAGGCACCGTCGATAAAGATCGCTATTTCACTTTTGATACCCTTGAGGATGTTTTTTTCAAAAGAGGAGGGAAAAATGACAATAAGATCCGCCTCGGCTTGTTTGATCTCTTGAAGGGCCTGGGCTTCGCTGATTTGCAAGAGCTGTGTGTCAAAATATTTGGAGTGTTCAAACTTTTCGATCACTCTCTGCGTCAGGAGGCTCTTGTCGTAGTCCAGGATGATGGTGCGGCTATGCAGGACTTCAAGCCGGATTCCGTTTCCAAAGAGGATTATGATCAGCGTGGGCATTAAAAATATGATCACAATGATGCGCGAACGGAAGATATCTTTAAACTCTTTGCGCAGATAGGCGTTTAAGACAGACGCTCTCATCGGTAATATTCCAAAAATATATCTTCGAATTTTTTGGCATTTGGGTGGAGTCTGTAGAGCTCTTTGAGGCTTTCGTCGGCTACTTTCCTGCCCTCTTTTAGCAAAACGACCCGGTCGCAGTACTCTGCTTCGTTCATGTAGTGTGTCGTGATAAGAATGGAAATCTTCCACTTCTCTTTGAGTAGTTTCAAGAGTTCCCAAAACTGCGCTCTTGCCATAGCATCTACCCCGGAAGTGGGTTCGTCGAGAAACAAGACCACTGGTTCATGCATGATGGCTGCTGCAAGACAGAAACGCTGGTTGATGCCAAGGGGGATGTCGCGGGGCATGGAATTTAGGTACTCGCTGAAACTGAGCTCGTTGGCATACTTTTGGATAAGCTCTTTTGCTTTGGAGCGGGGAATGTGGTGCAGGGCAGAAAAATAGAGAAGATTCTCGCGTACGCTCATCTCCTTGTAAAGTGAAAAATGCTGGCTGACATAGCCGATTTTACTTTTGAGTTTTTGGCGTTCCCTGCTGCTTCTTATACGCTCACCGAGCAGATAGAGCTCTCCCTCGTCAACGCTCAAAAGTCCTAGAAGCATCTTGATAAATGTTGTTTTGCCCGCGCCGTTTGCTCCGAGCAGGCCCAGTATCTCTCCTTGTCTGAGGGAAATATCGATATTCTCATTTGCTATGAAGTTTCCAAAATGTTTGCTTAGACCTCTAGACTCCATGACGACGTCGCGAAGCTCTTCTGTGTTTTCTCTTTGCGAGATGTGAATCTTCGGGATCTGTCTCTTTTTTTGCAAAATATTGATAAAAAAGAGGGCTTCGAGTCCTGGTTTGGCATGTTTTCTGTTCATCTGCGTAAGGGCGTAGCTTCTGTCTTGAACACTCAAAAACCCAGGCGCATCGCTGCGTTCATAGGTGTATTCAGCGGCATTTTCTAGGAGCTTCTTTGCGCTTCCCTGGGCAATGATCTCGCCCTCGTCAAAAAGCAGTATCTTATCCATCTTTTCGGCTTCTTGCATGTAGGCGGTACTGACAAGGATCACTGTTTTCTCCGTGCGCCTTATCTCCTCAAGTATCTCCCAGAGTTCTATGCGGCTAAGCGGATCCACTCCAGTTGTCGGCTCGTCGAGGATAAGCAGTTTTGGACGGTGAACAAGGGTGCAGATAAGCGAAAGCTTTTGCATCATTCCGCCGCTGAGTTCGTGGGCACGCCTGTTCTTGAAGTGCTCAAGGCCGGCCATCTTCAGCAGACGCTCTTTATGGCTTGAAAAGGCCTCATCGGGACGAAGACTTCTGATGTCAGAAAAAAAGTCAAGGTGTTCTGCAACGCTGAGGTTTTTGTAGAGCACCAGTCCGATGCCCTGCGGCATAAAACCGATCTTCTCTTTGATCTTCTCGGCTTCTTGGGGCGAGTGGTAGGTATATTTTTGGAAGCTTATCTCTCCCTCGAAGCGTTTGACACCTGCTATAGCATACATAAGCGAGCTTTTTCCTGCGCCGTCTGAACCGATAAAACCGATAATTTCACCGCGTTCTGCTTCGAAGTCGGCCTCTTTGATCGCATGTCTTTTCTCATACGAAACGGCGACTCTACTGATGGATAGTTCAGCCATAGCGAGGCCCTTTGCGCAGGAGTGCCTTCATAATGAAGGGATCTCTTCCATGCTTTGGGGAAGTCCTTTTCCGTCAAGGCTGATGATGCCGATTGCGGGAATGCCAAGTTTGAGCAGAGGTTCGGGGGAGAGTGGTTTGAGTTCAACCGCAAAGACCCTCTGTATCCTGTCGCTTCTTACGCTTACCTCCTTGGGGGTAAACTCCGCTTTTTGCGCGATTCTTACGACTTTTGCTTTGATGGGACGGTTCGGATAGGCATCCAAAAAGATAACGGCGCTGTCTGAGGTCTTGATCTTGCCGTTTTGCATCGTGTCGACAAATATCTTCAGGTACAAGCTTTCAGGATCGATCAGCGTAGCGACAGCCATCCCTGCAGCAATGACCTCCCCGATGTTCGCCGTTTTGTCGACAACAAAGCCGTTGACGGCAGAGACAAGGCTCAGCTCTTTGAGCATGGCGCGGATCTCTTTTACGGCAGCCAAGGCGGCTTTTGACTGCTCCTTTTTTGCCTTGAGTTTCTCCTGCGCGGCATCTATCGCCAGCAGGTTTAGCTGTGCGTCCTGGGTATCAAGAAGGGAGATCTTTGCACGGTTGTGCGCCTGGGTCTGCTTTTGTCTAAGCACGTCGAGATTTTTAAAGGCATTCTCATATTTCAATTTGGCCTGTTCGACTTTTTGTTTTTCAAGTAGCTGTTTGTCAAAGAGAACCTTTAAACGCCGGTAATCTTTTTCATCCTGAGCGGCGATCAGTGCCAGCGCTCTCAATATAGCCCGGGCTCAGCTCTAAGACCTGAGCCCGGGCTATATTGAGAGCGCTGTGGGATTTTTCAACACGCCGAGGCAGGGTGCTTTGGAGTATCTCAAACTCTTTTTCAGCAGCGCTGAGCTCTTTTAAGATGGCGCTATAGTGCGCGCTCGCCTGCTCGAGTCTTGCCTCGGTCTCCTCACTTTTAAGGCGTGCAATAAGCTCTCCCTTCTTGATGACAGCGCCTTTTTCGGCATGAATCTCCTCTATGCGTCCGGGGTACTTCGTGTTAAGAAGTATCAGCTCCCCATCAATCCTTCCGGTTCCCTCGACAAGGTTCTTGGGCAGCGTTTTTGGGTTAAGCTTTTGGTAGATAAAGACAAACGCGGCAAGAGCTAGCATGATCAAGAGCGCAGCAACGAGAAAATCTCTAGTCTTCAATGTATCCCCCTTTTATTCAACTGTGATACCTCTTGAAAGGTCTGTATATCGACCTGCAAAAGTATTTTTGCATAAGCGGCGTAGAGGCGGGCCTGCGTGGCGGCGAGCCTTGAGCGTGCGCCAGCAAGGGAGGCTATAGATCGGCTGAGAAGGTCGGCGTCGCTGAGTTGATTGTCAAATTCGCTTTGAACAAGCGCACAGTAAGCCTCGCTCGCTTTTAGCCCTGAGCTGTCTGCTCTGAGCTCGCTCTTTAGTGATGTGAAGCTGAGATAATCCTCTTTGATCTCTTTTTTGATCAATGCTTCATAGGAGGCGATCCGCCATTGGGCCGAGAGAAGCTCTTTTCTTGCCGCCTCTGTTTCGTGGGTATCTTTAAATCCTCCGAAGAGATTGTAGTTGAGACTAAAACCTGCGGCACTTCGGTCTTTGTTAGTGTAGCCGTCTCCGTCAAGCATAGGGTCATCGCCATGTTGCGCGAGCTGGCCATAGAGACTGAGCGAAGGGTAGAAGCCGCTTTTTTTTAGTTCGACCAGGCTTTTACGTGCAGAATGCATCTTCTTTAAGGCCAGAAGGTCCGGACGTTTTTCAAGCGCCGAGTTGAGCAGCTCCTCTTCATTTAGATGATGATGTTTGGGCAGAGTGTTGACACCAGAAATTGTCCTGGAGGCCAGATAAGAGAGTAGATTTAAGGCGCTGAGATAGTTGTTTTTGGCCCTGCTCAGTTCGGCTTTTGTCTCATGCAGACTTGCTTCGATGCGGTAAAGCGCGGATGCGGGGAGCATCCCCTGCTCATGCATCTCTTTGGCTTTTTCGTAACTTTTTCCTATCGCCTTGAGTGCCTCTTCCTGCGCCGCTGCAAACTGTTTGGCAGCTACGGCCGAGGCGTAGGCGGAAATGCCGCCGAGATAGAGATTGCGTTTGAGGTCTTCTGCCTCAAGCTGACTGCGCTGCAAAGAGAAACGGGCCGCATCAATTCCCGAACTGATCGCAAAGCCGCTAAAAAGCGCATAAGAAAGTCTAAGCGAACCGTCATACTGGTTTTGCGACTGCATCTGAAGCGTAGCCGAAGCGCCGGGGACTTTCAAATAGAGCACAGGCCTTTCAAAAAGATAGGTGGCGGAGTAGAGCAGGTCCAAGGAGGGATAATTGGCCGATTTTTGCGCTGCATATTGCGCGGCTGCGGAACGGCTCAACTCCTGGGCCATTTTGAGCTGGGGATTGGCTTCAATCAGGCTCAAAATCTCATCTAGGCTCTCCGCCTTCAGCAAAATGGATGAGAAAAGCATTAAGATTACAAGATGTCGCAACCACGCCTCCTTTTATTAAACATTATACAATGTTTAATAGTATTGTTAAGTTTAACAAGTTTTTCTGCATGCAATGCTATGATCAATAATTGTGTCTTGTAAAGGGCACCTCTAAAAACTCCAAATGCCTTCAGCGATAGAGAGATGTTCACAATCAAGGCGACCCTTTGAAGCC
>JACUTT010000078.1 GCA_014859655.1 Campylobacterales bacterium | reverse complement strand
ATAAATATATATTTATCGAATATAAACAAGACGATAACAGTAGCACCATACAAGCTATTCCTTTTGAACAATTGTTTCCAAAGCATCAAAGCAGAGCGGATTTTAAAAATTAGGGGTCTGGTGACAAGTATAAATAAGTGTCTCTTCCTTCGTCATCCTCGGGCTAGACCCGGGGATCTTTGTTTGTTGCTATAGGGGCTAGATTCCCAATCAAGTTGGGCACCACAGGCATTCCCTTTGGTCAAATGGCGGGATGGTGGAAATTAGGTTCAGGTCATTAATCTTAAATAATCAAATTTTTAAAGACAGATCCCTGCGAATGAATTTACATTTCTTCAAATCTATGGCTTAAGTTATGCCAACTTTTTTGATATTTCAATATCTTGTTTCAGCAAAGAGTTCACGACAGTATTAAGTGAAAACTCTTTTGTGTTTTTCATTTTTTCAAGAAAAAAACGCTTTACTTCCTCATCTAAATAGATAGGGATATCTAACTCTCCTATCGGTCTAAAAAACTTACCTTGCTCAGCATTTGTGAAATCGTATTCTTTTTCCATCTTTAACACCTTTTTTCATATACGTTTTGCTCATTTTTAGTAGCTTTCCTAATAATGAGTGCCCTTCCTTAAACCAGCAAAGAGCTCGCCAGCCCGATAAGACCTCCGAAGACTCCGCCCCAGACGACCAGCCAGCCCAGATGCTCGGAGATGATACGGCTCACCATCTCCTTGACCATCTGCGCATCAAGCTCTTCCATGCGCGCGTTGATGGCGGACTCGATCTTAGTGTTGAGATCCAGGCTCAGGCTTGAGTGCGAGAGGGCATCGTTAAGATTGTTTTGGAACTCCTCGCTCCGAGCGATCTCTTTGACGGCGAGCTTCATCTTGGACTCAAAAGGCGTTCTTAGACTCTCTATCGCTCTTTCGCCGCCGAACATGCCGAGCATTCCGCCAAAAGAGGACTCCATGACGGTCTTCGAGAGGGCGTTAAAGGCCGGCGCAAAGTCGGTCTTTTCGATGATGGGTTCGAGATCGAGCTGCTTCTCCTCCTGCTCTAAAAAGCGCTGCATGTTTTCAGGGGTAAAGAACTCACGCATCATCAGCTCTTTGATGCTGACCTTGAAGGCCTCAAAGTTCTGTGCTATCACGCCCGAGCCGTAGAGATAAGGCACCTTTTCAAAGAGCATATGTACGGCGATGGCATTGGTCAAAGCACCCGAGAGCGCGAAGAGTCCCGCATAGAGCAGCGGCATGTGAAACGGCGCGGGCGAAAAGTACCCCGCTACGGCCAGAAGAAGGGCTAGCAAATTTGTAATACAGCTTTTATTTATTGACATTATCGTTCCTTTAAGAGGGCAATTATACATAAAGTGTTATAAGGACGCATATAAAAAATATTGAAAGCAGCATGACATGAAAACACTAAAAATGATGTTTGAAGGCAGCGACGTCAAACAGCTCACCCAAGCGGTCGAACTCTCCTTGCACAGCAAAAACGAGTCTCCGTTTTTCGCCGAAAAGGCCATTCCCCTGATCGAAGCCGTCTACTCGGTCATCCTTCCGCTCAAAGCGCAGGACCTTCTCTTTAACCCCGAGGGCAAACGCGTCGAGCACTTCGACTTTAAAGAGTTTTTGCGCTGGACAGACCTGGTCAGCTTGAAGCTGCTCTACTTTACGCTAAAGCAGAGCAACGAAAGCGGCCGACTCTGCCGGACAGAGTACAAGGATGTCGCCTACGCGCCCATCGACCTTAGCGTACTAAGAGAGTACCTCAAGCGCTATAACATCCACGCGGAGTACGAGGAAGAGGACTTTGCCATAGCGCACTATAACCTGCACATCGGCATCGCCAGCGTCATCAAAGATGCGCTATAGCAGGCGCCCTTAAATAAACTCCCGGTAGTCCATAGCGCAGATCTTCTCTATCTCCTCCACGCTCTTGGCGATGTCGAGAGAGAGGTTCTCGTGCCCTTTTGAGGTGAGCAGGATGTCATCTTCTGTGCGGATGCCGATGCCTCTGAAGGCTTCGGGAATCTCCATATCGTCCAGGGGAAGATAGATGGCCGGTTCTATCGTCAGCACCATCCCCTCTTCAAACACAATATCCTTGCCGTTTTCGTCCTTGTAGGGGCAGGTGTCGTGCACATCCAGACCCATCCAGTGGCCGATGCCGTGAGGGTAATACTTCTTAAAACTCTTCTTCTCGATCAGTTCGTCCAAAGAGCCCTTCAGTATCCCCAGTTCTCGCATCACTTCCGTGAGTAAAAGCTCGCTTTTGGCCTGAAGCTTCTGCTTTGAGGTGCCCGGTTTGATTGCCTTTATGATCTTCAGCTGGGCATCGAGTATCCCCTCGTACAGGGCCTGCTGAGGCGCGGAGAACTTCCCGTTTACAGGGCTTGTTCGCGTGATGTCAGAGGCGTAGTTATCCCATTCGCAGCCCGCGTCGATCAGCATCAGCTCGCCGCTTTTCAAGACTGCTGAGTTTTCGATATAGTGAAGGGTGTTGGCATTGTTGCCGCCGGCGACGATGGTGCCATAGGCGTCATGCGGTGAGCCCTCTTTTTTGAAGATGTACTCGATAAGCGCCTGCAGTTCGTACTCTTTCATCCCCGGTCTGGCTGCAGCCATCGCCGCGTGGTGCGCCTGCTTGGTAATGGAAAGTGCCTTTCTGATCTGCTCTGTCTCATAGGGCTCTTTGTGCAAGCGCATCGTCTCAAGCAGGGGGAGCAGATGGATAAAGTTATGCGGCGAACGCTCTATGTCGCGCGTATGGGAGAGTTTTTCGGCTGTTTTTTTTGCTTGTCGCAGATAGCTGTTGGAACTGAAGATGTCGAGGTAGAGGTTGAGATGGCCTTCGAGAAGTCCGCTCAGCTTCTCCTCGAGCGTCTCGATGTCGTAGGCCTCATCCACGCCCAAGACCGAGCAGGCCTCTTCTACGCCCAGACGTTTTCCTACCCACATCTCGGCTTGAGGATCACGTTTGCGCAAGAAGAGGACTGTCTTGTTGCTCTTTTTGTTTTTGCACAGCAACAGGAGCGCACCGGGTTCGTTAAAGCCGCTGAAATAGTAAAAATTGCTCTCCTGCCTAAAGGGGAACTCTGTGTCATTGCTTCGCATCTGCAGTGCGGCCGAGGGGATAAGGGCCACTCCGTCGTGCATCTGTGAGAGAAGTTTTTTGCGTCGTTTGGCGTAAATCGTATTTTTCATGGGCTAATTGTAGCCAAATCGTATGCCATAGCCTTACAAAATCCTGCTGCAATAAAATTTTAAGGGCACCTCTAAAATAATAATACATTAAAAATTTTAATGATAAACTGCATAAAATCTTAAAGAAACAAGGAAAAATATGAAAAAAGTCATACTAACCGTTATTATGCTTTTGGCTTCATCCGCTTACGCTGCCTCTGCTTATCAGGTTATGGTAGGTGCAGAGTATGGGGAAGAAAAAAAGAAATTCGATGACACTTCGGGGGAATGGGAAGAGCATATCGGCATACGCGTAGGTGCTGAGAACGAGGAGTCACGTATTTACGGCTCATACAGCTATAGCGAGACTGATCTTGTCGCACCTGATACATATGAGACACAGACACTGCTCTTGAACCTTGAAGCCAAAACCGATAAGCATTATAAATTCTTCAGAATTTTTGTCGGCGGGCACC
>JACUTT010000034.1 GCA_014859655.1 Campylobacterales bacterium | reverse complement strand
GAAGAGATCGAAGAGATTTCTGAACAGAAGATAGAGTGGCTGGGGCTGAAGATCGTGGAGTCAAGCGAAAATATGGTCACCTTTATGGCCTACTACAAAGAGAACGGCCGGGTCGGGGTGATGAAAGAAAACTCCTTTTTCACGCAAGAAGCGGGTCTATTTAAGTATGACAGGGGAGAGCTCTTGAAGGCGGAGATAGCACGAAACGAGCCTTGCCCCTGCCAAAGCGGAAAAAAATTCAAAAGGTGCTGCGGATGAAGATAAGCCGGCAGTTTGATGTCAAAGATGCGGTACATACGATGCAGCTTTTAGACGATGGAAGGCTTGCCGTGATCGATATCAGCAATGCTTTTCGTCTCTTTGATCTGGATGAACACAAGCTTCTTGACGGCTTCAAAAGCAAGTACGAAAAAAACATCCCCTATATCAACAATATGGCCATCTCGCCCGACGGCGCCTATCTGAGTCTCTATAACAGGGAGAAAAAAGAGGTCTCTCTTTTTGATAACAGCTCGCGTACGTTTGTCCATGCGATCTCAAACCACTCCGGCGGTGTTGAAACGGTGGAATTTACTCGTGACGGCAAGTACCTTATTAGTGGCGGTATGGAGGGAAGACTCTATATGTGGAGTGTGTCGACGGGCAAGAAAGTCGATACACTTTCGCATCATTATGACACCATAACGGCCATATCGAGCAACGAGAGTGGCAACTGGATCGCAACGGCAGGCTATGACAAGGTCATCAAGGTCTTCAACCGCTCCTTTCGCAAAAACCACTACAAGCTCATCTCCCATCAGGCTCCGGTGACCACGGTAAGCTTTCTCTCTTCACAGCGGCTTTTGTCGACGGACAAAGAGGGGGCCATCCTGATCTGGGACATCGTCAAAGCCAATGTGATCGCGCGGCTGCCCAGGTTTGACTCGCACATCAGTGCGGTCTGTTTTGACAAGGAGGAGAATTTTCTCTTTGTCGCCGGTGTGGGCGGAACGGTGGGCCTGTATCATCTCAAAGAGCAGAAGCTGCTCAAGGTTGATTTTTTGAAGCAGCTCGCGGGGATTACGCAGATGGCTTACTGCGATGAAAGAAAGCTTCTTCTTTTCGGTCTGAGCAATGGCCACATTCCGGTTTATGAACTTAAAAAAGAAGAGAAACTCTTTAGCGCGGTGATGCAGACAAAAGAGTTCAACACCTGCTATAGCATGGCGGAGGAGAACCCGCTTCTGGCCTATAGTGAGGAGTATACAAATCTGGAAATGCTTTTCAAAAGGGCATATGACCGTGCCAAAGAGCTGCTACGCGCGCAGAAAAGCAGTGAAGCGAAAGAGATGCTGAAACACTTCAGCGCTTCTTCGGCAAAACGTCTGATGATCCAAAAGCTCTTTAATGATTTTGCACTTTTTCATACCTTTGCCAATGCGGTCAAAGGGAAAAAATACATGATGGCCTACTCTTTGGCTGCAGAATACACGACTCTAAAAGAGACGCAAGAGTATGAGATGATGGAAGAGGAGTGGCGCAAGGTTCTGATCGTTGTCCGCCGTATCATCAACGAAAATGCGAGCAAAGAGAAGATAAAGCAGCTTTTCCGTCCTTTTATGGGAATCCCGGGGAAAAACCTGATCATTAAAACGCTCTATACCAACCGAAATGTCTTTACACTCTTTCGCAAACACCTCAAAGACAAAGACTATTTTAACGCCTTCAAACTCGTCGGAGGACACCCCTTTTTAAAAGAGCTAGAGGAGTATGAGAAGCTGCTGGGCGTCGGTGAGCTTTTCAAAGAGAATGCAGCAAATACCTTCAACGGCGGGGGGTATTACGATGCGGTGAAGCTTTGCGATGTGCTCAGTATCTTCCCCGCTCATAAAGAGTTCGCCGAAACCCTGCGAAAAGAAGCCAATATCTATGCCGAAGCGATGCAGTATTTTGCAGAAAAGAAGTTCGGTGCTGTTTACAACATGGTCGCGGAATACCCTTTTCTTGAAGAGGCGAAGATCGCTGTTGATATTGAAAAAGGCTTTATCGACTATTATGAAAAAGCCGAAAACTATGCCGCTTCGGGAAATGTGGCTGCCGTGAAGCAGGTGATGGAGAAGTTTTCAAAGATCAAGTCAAAGATCCCTTCGATCTGCCACCTTGTCAAGATAGGGTATTGGGCGCAGATAGAAGAGGCGGCCAGGGCAAAAGTGAGCGATAGCGCCTTGCAAGAAGCGTTTAAAAGGTATGAGCAGATATTTGGCTATGAGAGTATGCTCGAGGACCTTTTAAAAAGCATCCAGCAGTTCAGAGCCGTCAAGATCAGCTTTGATACGACAGCGACAAAGAACTATACTGGCAGCGTTGAGGCTCTGGATCTGAAGATCGTCGCGTATTAGGCCCGTTTTGTGCGGGTATGGGTTATCGCAAAGCACCTACTCTTAAACTCTAAACCTCTATTAACCTCTTCTTCGCTATAATTCCGAAAATCTAAATAAGGTCTTGCAGAAGATTCATCGTGACAATCTTCTGTAAGACCTTTTAAGCGAAGGCAATTATAAATGGTAACAGTAACAAATCTAACAATGCGTTTTGGTTCGCGCGTCCTTTTCGACCATGTCAACCTGAAACTCGATCAGCACAAACGATACGGTCTTATCGGTGCTAACGGTGCGGGAAAGACAACATTTTTGAAGATCCTTTCGGGTCAGATCGACGAGTTTGACGGCACGGTCTCTATCGGCGCAGGGCTTAAAGTCGGCGTCTTGGAGCAAAACCAGTTCGCCTACGAAGACTACACGATGATGGACGCTGTTCTGCGCGGAAATAAGCGTCTTTTTGACGCGATCAAAGAGAAAGAAGAGCTCTACGTCACGGGTGATTTTGATGACGATGCGACCAATGAGCGTCTGGCTGAGCTGGAGACGATCTGTGTCGAAGAGGACCCGACCTATGAGTATGATGTGCACATCACGAAGATCCTCGAAAACCTCGGTATCCCTGCTGCGATCCACAATGACCTGATGTCAACGGTAGAGAGTTCGACGAAGATCAAGGTCCTTTTGGCCCAGGTTCTTTTCCCTAAACCCGAAGTGCTCTTTCTCGATGAGCCGACGAACAACCTTGACATCGAGACGATAGGATGGCTTGAAAACGAGCTCAAACGCCATGAGGGAACGTTGGTCGTCATCTCGCACGACAGACACTTCATCAACTCCGTTGTGACCAATATTCTCGATGTCGATTACCAGAAGATCCGCTCGTTTACGGGCAATTATGACGACTGGTACATCGCGTCGACGCTTGTGGCCAAACAGCAAGAGATCGACCGTTCAAAAGCGGTCAAAGAGAAGACAGAACTTGAAGCCTTTGTACGCCGTTTCTCGGCCAATGCTTCCAAGGCAAAACAGGCAACATCACGCCAGAAACAGCTTGAGAAGATCAACATCGAAGACATCAAGCCTTCCTCACGCCGCGACCCGAGCATTGTCTTTACGAGCAAACGTCAGATGGGTGGAGAAGCTTTGGACATTACGGATATCTCCCATGACTATGGTGAGGGCGAGGGAATGCTGCTCAATGGTATTACCCTGCGCATCGAGCCGGGTGAGAAGATCGCTGTTATCGGGCCAAACGGTATCGGTAAGACAACGCTTATGAAGATCATCATGGAAGAGCTGAAGCCGACGCAGGGAACAGTCAAGTGGGGCGCAACGGTAGAGCCGAGTTACTTCCCGCAAGATACGGTCGAGACGATCAGCGGCGAGGGAACACTCTACGACTGGCTGCGCGGCTATGATCCAAAGCGTGACATCGCCGAGATACGCAACTGTCTGGGACGTATGCTCTTTAACGGCGAAGAGCAGGAGAAGTCGGTTGTCAATATCTCCGGGGGTGAAAAACACCGCATGATGCTCTCGAAGATGATGCTTGAGCAGGGCAACTTCCTTGTCCTCGATGAGCCGACCAACCACCTTGACCTCGAGGCGATCATTGCTTTGGGCGAGGCGCTTCGCGACTTCAAGGGAAATGTCATCTGTACCTCGCATGACCGCGAGCTTCTGGATGCTTTTACGGAACGTATTATCGTGCTTAACGCAGACGGCAGCTTCACAGACTTCAAGGGTAGCTATGAAGAGTATGCCGAAGCGCACGGACACTAAGTAAGACAAGGGAGATAGGATGCACTACAAAGATATTATCGGTTTGGGAATCGCGGGGAATTTTGCCCTGCATCTGCAGCAGGCCGGCGAGGCTGAGGATTTTGTCAACGTCAGGGTTGATGATGAGAATGCGCCCAAGGGGCTCTTTCC
Organism: Campylobacterales bacterium; assembly: GCA_014859655.1. Classification (GTDB taxonomy): domain Bacteria; phylum Campylobacterota; class Campylobacteria; order Campylobacterales; family Sulfurimonadaceae. Next base: position 17,407 of record JACUTT010000034.1, on the reverse strand, counting down.
TTTTTACCTCCCGCACACCAACAAAGGTCTTTTGTCTCAGTACCCTCTCTCTTCATCCTCTTTGAATCTTCACGGGATAAGAGACGATGTCCAGGCCGAACCCGAAGTGGCGCTTCTGTGCGATCTGGAGTACAATGAGGGAAGGGTCACGGGGATAACTCCCCGCGCTTTCGGTGCCTATAACGACTGCTCTATCCGCAAGAAGGGCGCCGACAAAATCTCTGAAAAGAAGAACTGGGGAAGCGATACCAAGGGTATCTCGGAAATACTCATTCCTCTGGAGAGCTTTGAAAAAGGCGGCATCCTTGATAACTGGCGCATCTCTTCGTTCTTGAAGCGTGACGGAAATGTCTTCCGCTATGGCGAAGATGTCGAGATATCGGGCTACAGCTACTTTTACACGCAGCTTTTGGAGTGGATAGAGAAGAAGCTTAACACCCAAGAAGATGAGGGGCCTTTGGAAAATATTTCGCAGGCGCTTGCCGCGTGCAACTACCCGAAACAGATGCTCATCAGCATCGGCGCCACCCGCTACCTGCCATACGGCGAGAAGACCTTTTTGCAAAAAGGCGATGAGGTTTATGTCGTTTTATACGATGACAGACTCCACTGTAAAAACCCGATCCTCAGCAAAGTCGTCTCCAACAAGCTCGACGAAGAGGGGATCTGCTACCTTCACCAGACGGTCCTTTAGCCCTTACAATTTTGGTTAAATTTGTATAGAATGTCTTAATTTGTTAAAAAGGATTAAAGATGTTTACACAACTTCGAAAACTTTTTGAAGCCCTGAACTCCTCAGGCAAATCATGGCAGATCTCAGGTGCTGTTGTCCTTGCAATGTTCGCAGGCTTCCTGCCTGCGAGCTCGCTGCTTGCCTTTTTTATCCTTTTTCTTGCCCTGATCTTAAATGTCAATTTCGGGCTTTTCCTTCTTTTTAGCGTTCTTTTCGGCGGTATCGGCTATCTTTTTGACCCGCTTTTCGAGTCGCTGGGATATAGCGTACTGACAAACGAGAGCCTAAAGGACTTCTTTACCACGCTCTATAACTCGGTATTTTGGCGCTGGAGTGCTTTTAACTACACGCTGACTACCGGTTCGCTTATCGTCTCGGCTGTTTTGGCTCTGCCGATGCTCCTTATCTTGAACCGAGTTGTTTCGCTCTACCGCGTGCAGCTGGGACAAAAGCTCAATGCGTGGCGCCTGACACGCTGGATGAAGCTCTATAACGAAGAGGCGCACTCCATCTCCCTTTTTCGCTGGTGGGGCTTGGGGGTGTTCGCCGTTGTGACGGGGGCGATCCTTGCGCTTTTGCTCCTCGTTCTTGACCCGCTTGTGCGTTTTGCCCTGGAAAAGTCACTTTCCTACGCCGCACAGACAGAGGTCTCGATAGAAGAGTTCAGCTCTGATCTGGGCCGGTTCGAGTTTGCTATAGCAGGTCTGGAGGTCGCGGACAGGGATAAGCTCACGCACAATGCTCTCGAGATAAAGAAGATAGGCTTTGACCTTGGCTTTACCGCCTTGATGGAAAAAAAGATGATGATAGAAAACATTGATGTGGACGCCATGGCCTTCGACAGAGTGCGCCGCCACCCGGCCAAAGCCTACGGCGAGAAGTCGGAGGAAGAGAAGAAAAAAGAGGCAGAAGAAAAGTCCTCTCTGCTTGAGAAGATCCCGGAATTTTCCCTGCCGAGCGTGGATGAGATCCTCTCAAAAGAGTCGCTGAAGTCACTTCAAGAGGCGCAGCAGCTCAAAGCGGACATTGCCGCAAGCCAGGTAAAATGGAAGAAAGTATCCCAAGAACTGAAGTCCGCCAATGAGGTGGAGCAGATCAAAGAAGATGCCGCAGCCTTGCAAAAGAGCCTCAAGGGCGCCGACATTTCAAAACTAGCCTCGGCGAAAAAAGAGATTGACGCCTTGAAAGAGAAGATCTCAGGTGTAAAGACAAAGTACACCACCCTTCAAAAAGAGTTCAAGGTGGACAAAGAAAATATCCAACAACGCATCTCGCAACTAAAAGAGCTACCCACTGCGGACATAGACCGTCTGAAAAAGAAGTATGCGCTTAATGCTACGGGCGCGTCCAACGTCATAGGAACCCTGATCAGCCAAGAGATCGGCGCTTATATGCGCCAGGCTCTCACATACTACGAAATGCTCAAGCCCTACCTGAGCGACGCTGATGCTGCGCCAAAAGAGGTGAAGTCCCCGCCACCGCCAAGAGGCGAGGGACGCTGGGTAAAATACGCCAATCTCTCGAAGATGCCCGAAGCCGTGATCAAAGAAGGTTGGATCAATGTTGAGCTTGAAAACGATGTTCTGGACGTGAAGCTGCACGACTTCTCAAGCAAGCAGAAGCTTTACGGCAAACCGATGCGGCTCGAGGCGGATGCTGCGGGCAAGGCCTATAAGCGCATCACGGCAGAGTTGATCGACGACAGAAGAGAGAGTGCGTCTAAGACAAGTTTTGATCTTCAAGCGACGGGGTACAAAAAAGAGGCGTTGGAGATGAAGCCGCTAGAACTTACAGATATCGTCAGCGATATGCACCTGAAGGGGAAGATCACAGATGGGCAGATCGAAGCCAAAAGCCTTGTCAATGTGACCAAGGCATCGCTCTCTATGCCCTCGCAGAAAATGCTCAATGATCTGCTCTCGGAGATCTCTGCGTTTAATGTGGATATCTCTCTTTCAGGAGAGGTGCAAAAGCCCTCGATCCGTGTGAACAGCGACCTTGACAAGCAGCTCTCCGGCGGACTTAAACGCATGGCCTCGAAGGCGAACACAGAGCTGGAGAAAAAACTCAAAACGGCCGTTATGGAAAAAGTCTCCGCCTCCATGCAGGGACTCAGCGGAGATCTTGGAGATGTCGGCTCGCTTCTGGATGCCAGGCAGGACGCGCTCGGCGGGATCAACACAGACTCCTCCTCCTCCTCCTCGCTCCCCAGCCCGCTTAAAAAGCTGAAGCTCTTTTGAAAAAGGGAAGGTACAGGCACTACAAGGGGCCGTTTTATGAGGTGATCGATGTCGCGCGCCATAGCGAGAATGAAGAGGAGTTTGTCGTCTACCGCACGCTTTACGGCGACTTCTCTTTGTGGATCAGGCCGCTGGAGATGTTTAACGAAGAGATAACATATGAGGGTAGAAAAGTGAAACGTTTTGAATATATGGGAGAAATGGATGCGAGGTAAGAAACTGGATCTGTCCATAGGGGCGCATTTCGAGGATGAGTGGAGTGTCGTTGAAGGCAAAAAACAGCTTTCTAAAAAAGAGCTTCTTCTGCCCGAAAAACATCAGCTTTTTTTCAAGTTTGAAAAGCGCCGGGGCAAGCCGGTAACGCTTATCGGGCCGATCTCTCTTTCAAAAGAGCAGACAGAAGCCCTGCTGAAAAAGATCAAAAAACTTCTGGGAAGCGGCGGAAGCTTCAAGGAGGAGTTTATGGAGCTTCAAGGCGACTGCAAGGAGCGTCTACGCGAGCTCTTTACGCAGGAAGGGTTTCGCTTCAAGAAGTAGTCTATCCAGCGATTTTTAGGCACTTAATGATGCGGCGCACTCCTTCAGCCATCTCGTAAGCCCGCTCCTCTCCGCCTAAACGAAAAAGATAATCTCCCGGACGCTTAAGCGTCTCTTTTGTCTTCTCTGCCGCTTCCAAAGCAGAGATATGGTGGCGCGAAGCTGATAGAAACTGACGAGGATTCCCTTGTTGTAGGCGGTTAGGATCTGGTTGAGTTCGGTGACGGGGAGAAGGCTTCCAAAATATAAAGAGTTAAGTTTTTTTTCATCGTGACCATGTTGAAATAGCCGATAGCACCGCTAAAAAGCAGCCCGAAAACAACAATTCCCAAGAGGATATAGAGTTTAAATTTTAAAGATAATGTATCTGCAAGGTTCAACTCTGCATCCTTTTTAGTATAATGCCAGCAAAAAACAGTTCCCAGGATAAAAACAATGGACAAAGATACGATAGAGCTCGACAGCCAAGAACTTTTTCTTGGTTTGGCAATGGTGCTGCACTCGACAGCAGGAAACATAGAAGCGGGAAAACTCTCTTACGAAGACGCCAAAGAGGTATACCTCAAAGTGCTACCCGACATCGCGCGGATGATCCTTGAAGAGCACACAGACGAAGAGATGACAAGTGCCGCAAAAAAGATGGGCGGTCTTTTAAACGAGATCGCAAAAGAGAAGGGCGTTCAGATATCCGAATAGCTGATGTGAATGCGTGTGCCTTTTTTAGCGCAGGAGCCAGTCCAAAAGGAGATAGAGCCCATAAAGCAGAGCACCGATAAAAGAAAAGATAAGGACAATCCGTGTTATGAGCACAAAGAATATGTGCAAAACGGTACGCAGGCGGGATTTCAACTACCTCACCTTATAAGAGAGGATCTTGAGTCCACTTTTTTGAGCGTAGTCCATTCCTCCGAGCAGGTTGATGACTTTTGCCTTCTGGTTTTCAGCCAAAAACTCCGCTATAGCAGACGTACGGCTGCCGACATGGCAGATGATCGCAAAAGGCTCCCCGGGTTTGACATGTTTTGAGAGCTCCTCTAAAAAAAGAGGGACATTGTGCCCGCCTCTTTCGTCAAAGAAGGTGATGGGAACAGCCCCAGCCAAAAGACCTGTCTCTCTCCATTCACCCGGAGTGCGGATGTCGATGATGGTGATCTTTGAGTCTAGCAGCTCCTGTGAGGCGTAGGTATTGAGCACTTCGGCAAAGGCAGTGTTGATAAACAAAAACAGAATGATTAATATTTTTTTCATTTCAAATCCTATGAATAGTTTTTACGATAGGATTATACAAAAAAAGAGGTTAAAACACCTATTTATGGCAGTAGACAAAAAAATAGAAAACGCGCAGCGATTGCGTTATGTCAGACTTCTCGTGCGTTTTTTAAACAGCGTTGTCACCTATCTCTCCAAGAGCGAATCCCTGAACAAAGAGCAGTTTGTCAAACGCATCGAGAACAACTCGAAGTACCTTGACCGCATCGAGCCTGTGCCCCTGTACAAAAGTGAACTCACCGATCTTGAGGCCTTGGTAAAAAAGATAAAGAGCCTTGCACTGAGCGAGAAAAGCATGGAGGATATCAGCGACGAGATACTGCACAGCGCCAACAAGCTTGAGCAGAGCAACAACAGCAGGCGCTACAAACGAGACAAGCATAAGAACGATCAGTACAAAGACTGGCAGTAGGCGTATGCAAGCAACCTGCTGTTTCCATTGGGTTGTCACTCTTTGCTATAATAGCTGCACAAAATTTTAAGGAGTTGTGATGATAAAGCGCTTTTTAGCAGGCCTTAGCCTGATGTTGATGGTAGCGGGATGTTCTCAGACACCGGTTCAAACACCGCGTATATCCTCCGTCATAGAAGACAGGGAGTGGGAGCTGGTGAGTTTTGAAAAAACAAGTATGCAAATACCCAAAAATGCCACGCTGCTTTTGATAGACGGACGCTATTTGGGAAATGCCGGCTGCAACAGCATGGGCGGAGAGTACCAGATAAATGCGGACAGAATCAACTTTCAGGCGGGATATTCTACGAAGATGAACTGTGCCGATATGGACTTGGAGATGAAAGTCCTGGGATTGATGCAAAAAGTCGATCAGTTCAGCGTAGAGGGCAGCCGTTTGAGCTTGATGCACAAAGGCGAGGTGCTGATGCGTTTTACAGAAAAATAGCCAGGCCTCTAGCGCGTAAAGCGCCCGAGCAGAAGCTGACAATTCTCTATATCGAAGCTCTCGACGGCATGAAGAAGCTGCTCGGATATCAGGTGAAAAACAGCTATCTTTTTTTCGTGAGAACACGCTTCAAGGAGCAGGGCAAAGCTCTCTATCGATGCCATATCCCCATCTTCCTGGGCACTCTTCAAAGCCATGGAAAGCTTCGGACACTCCGGCAGGTATTTCTGAATCTCAGCTACGTCAATACTCGTCTGTGGAGGACTACTCTTTGTCGGTGCCTGAACGGTGTGCTTTAAATACCGGCTTAGCGTATGGATCAGAAGCGGTGGTGAGAGCGGTTTCTCCAAGAAGGTATCAAAAAGCTTTTGCATCTGCGTGTCTTCGGCTTCGACAAGGGAGGCTGTCATCGCTATAACAGGGATGTGGTACTGCTCTTTGATTCTCTCGGCCGCTTCACAACCATCCATAACCGGCATTTTCAGGTCCATCATAACAAGATCAACCGGTGTGTTTTCCAAGAGTGCCAGAGCCTCTTGGCCGTTGCCTACTTCAAGGAGCTTGAAGGGCATCTTTTGAAGATACTCTTTGATCAGCGTACGGTTGGATTTGACATCATCGGCCAGAAGAATGACAGAGGGTTCAAAAACGACCTTTGCTTGTATCGTCTCTGCCGGTTCGGTGGGCTTTTGCAAGGAGAGTGAAACATTTTTTAGCGTCAGGGTAAAGACAGAGCCTTTGCCCGGGGTGCTTTTGAGTTCGATCTCTCCATCCATTAGCGCCAGCAGTTTTTTTACAATGGTCAGACCCAGTCCCGTACCGCCATACTCCTTGTTCATCTGCCCTTTTTGCTGGGTGAAGGCGAGAAAGATCTCCTCCTGCTGATCGAGCGGAATACCGATGCCCTGGTCTTCTACGCAAATAACAAGGTTGACATGCGCGTTAAAGGGCACGGCCTTGAAGTGAACACGGACATAGCCCTGCGGCGTAAATTTAATCGCGTTGCTGATCAGGTTGATAAGGACCTGTCGCAGACGGATCTCATCGAGCATCAAAGCGCGCGGAAGTGTCTGCTCTACGCTGACTTCAAAATCAAGCCCTTTCGCACGGGCCTTAAGCAAAAATATGTCATACAGTTCAGCGGCGACATCGTGCAGGTTTGTCGGTGCCAGCTCAATGTGCATCTTCCCCGCTTCTACTTTTGAAAGATCCAGGATATCGTTAATGACCCTTAAAAGAAGTTTGCTGCTGCTTTTGACCGACTGGAGATAGTTCCTATGGCGAGGGGTCGTGATGCTCTCTTCGAGAAGGTTTGTAAAGCCGATGATCGCATTGATGGGGGTGCGGACCTCATGGCTCATGTTGGCCAGAAACTCTGATTTTAAGTTGTTGGCCTCTTCTGCCTCTTTTTTGGCCTGGGCCAGTTCATCGGTGCGTATAGTGACCATGCTCTCAAGATTGGTATTGACCGACTGCAGGGCCTCTTTGGTGCGCACAAGCTCCATAAAGTGCTCCTCCATACGCACAACCATCTTGGAGAGCATTGCCCACTCAAAGATGACAAAAAAAACGTGAAGCAGCACGATGTCCATGCCACAGCCGTAGTTGAAGATGATAATGGGCGTATCCAAAAGCGTGAGACCGTGTTCTTGAAGAGCGTTGAAGATGAGGTGGTGCACAATGATGAAGAGCGCGCCTCCGGTGATGGACTTTATGTCCCGGTAGATGATCAAAAAGGAGAGGGCGACAAAGATATGAAAATGCATCTCCAGACGCCCCATGCTTTGTTGTATAAGGATGATGGAGTAGGTCAGAAGAACGATGGCCATCAGGCTTCTGAAGAGCTGGCTGCCTCTGTAGTGACGATAGGCAAAGGCGCTGATAAAGAAGAGAACTCCGCCGCCGACAGGGCCAAGGTAGTAGTCATGAAACAAGAAAATCCCGCCAAGCGATACAAGGATCCAGTGGAAAAAGACCAGTTTGAGCATGAATGCGTCGGAGCGTTCATACTCCGCCTGGCGCAGGTAAGAAAATTTAGGCTCTTTGAAAAGCAGGGTGAAAAATCTATTCATGGATTAACTCTTTTATATCGGATGCTATCTGTTGGAAGTCGTAAGGATAGGCGCTATAAACAAAACGGACTCTTTTGCCCCTGCTGTCTCGCTTGAGAAGATAGAGATGGGCGGTGTGATTGAACTCATTGTGCTGTGTCAGGGAGGAGGAGAAGTAGACACTGAAGGCTTTGGTGTAACGCCTCAATTCGCTTTCGCTGAGAAAAATACCCTGAAAGTCCGGATGAAAAGCTTTGGCGAACTCCATCGGCAGCTCCCTTTGTTTGGGTACAGAAAGATCTAGAAACTTAAAACCGACTCTTTCTCTTGTCTTTTCACTCAGTGAGGCGTACCATTTTCCAAGATCGCTCAGCCGCGGCGTACAGACATCCACACAGCCCGCATAACCGAAAAAAAGAAGCTCCACATCCTGCTCTGCATCCAAGAGCAGATCAAGATTGATCTCCTGGGTGAGAAGGATGCGAGAAAGCTCTTTTGTATGAAAAGCGGGAAGAGCCATGACCAGGAGGGAGACCAAAATCACAAGGAGCAGAAGAGAGAACTTTGTGATCTTGGTGCGCATGCTTATCGGTTGTAGCGCTGTTTGATGTCGATGATGGCGTCTATGTTTTCAAGAAAAATGTCGATGAGCCGAGGTTCAAAGGCCTTGCCGCTCTCTTTTTTCATATAGGCGACGACCTCGTCCATCGGCCAGGCTTTTTTGTAGACCCTGTCGTTGCTCAGGGCATCAAAGACATCGGCGACGGCCGTGATGCGCCCGCAGATCGAGATCTCTTCGCCTTTGAGGCCTCTTGGATACCCGCTTCCATCCCATTTTTCATGGTGCTGGTGGGAGATGGTTGCGGCCATCTGAAGCATCCTGTGCGAGGATTTTTTGAAGATCTCGTAGCCGATAGCGGCATGCTTTTTCATCTCCACGAACTCCTCATCGCTGAGTTTGCCAGGTTTAAGCAAGATGGCGTCGGAGATGGCGACCTTTCCGATATCGTGCATGGGGCTTGCCATCTTGAACATCTCCACATCCTCGCTGTCCATCCCGTAATGCTTGGCCAATAGTTCGGAGTAGAGTGCCACGCGGTTGACGTGGTCTCCCGTCTCGTTCGAGCGCATCTCTCCCATCTCGCCGAGGGTGTAAAGGATCTCTTTTTGGGCACTGACGATCTGCGCTTTGGCTTCGACCTGCTTGGTGATATCGGTGCGCACGCTGATGTACTCGACGATGTCACCAAGATGGTTTAAGATAGGAATGATAGTCGCCTCGACGAAGTAGGAGCTGCCGTCTTTGGCTCTGTTCTCTACGGTTCCCTTCCATACCTTTTTATGCGAAATAAGGTCCCACATCTCCTCAAATACTTTTTTTGGGGTATTGGGGTGTTTGATGAGACGGTGCGATTTTCCCAGCAACTCCTCTTTGCTGTACTGTGAGACTTCGCAAAAAGGCTCATTGACGTAGGTGATGATGCCCTTGGTGTCCGTCTTGGAGACCAGGGAGCTGACATCGATCGCTGCCTTGTACTGTTCCATCAGCGCATAAGACTCGTCGACCTCGTACTGGAGGTTCTTTCTCGCCAAAAAAAGCTCCACATGCGTTTTGACCCGGTGGATGAGCTCATGCTGCGAAAAAGGCTTGCTGACATAGTCCTGGCCTCCATGTTCGAAACCTTTGCTGATGCTCTCCTCATCGGCCTTGGCGGAAAGAAAAATGATAGGAACGTTTTTTGTTTTTGGGTTGTTTCGGATAATGTCGGCCGTCTCATAGCCGTCAAGTCCTGGCATGTTGATGTCAAGCAGGACAAGCGCGTAGGCTTTTTTGTCCAGCTGCTCTATCCCGGCTTCCCCGCTCGTGGCATAAAAGATATTGAAAAGATCTGTGTCCTTGAGGACGTTGGCGGCAACCTGAATATTTTTGACATTGTCATCGATAATAAGGATATTTTCTTTATGCGTGTACATGCTGGTCCTGCGTATTTTCTTGTGAAATTATAGCAAGATATTTGCCGTATTTTTTTGTACAAAGCAAATCTCTCGCCAGAATAACGGCGCCTGTTTTTAATGTGCAATTACTGTGCCAAATGGGCAGAAGAGGGCAGGATTTGGTATAATGCCGGCATGGAAAAAGAACTCTATTTTTTACGCTCTAGCGAGCAATACCTGGCCAAAGAACTGCTTCAGTACGCTGTGCATTTTGACGAAACAAGGAGCTCTTTGGAAGAGTATCCTTCTCTTGAGCAGTACCACCGAGAGTACGGCGCTTTTAACGGCGATATCGGCGTCTACCTGACCGCCGACAAAAAAGCAGCGGGGGGTGCCTGGGTGCGTCTGCTGGCCAATGGCTTCGCGCTGGTAGACCATGACACACCCGAACTCGTCTGTGCTGTCTTGCCTGAGTTTAGAGGTCAGGGCATAGGGACACTTGTCTTGCAGCAGCTCTTTGTTGAGGTTTCAAAAATTTACCCGCAGATCTCGCTCTCTGTCACAAAAGACAGCCCTGCTATAGCGCTCTTTGCGCGGCTGGGCTTTGTAGAGGTCGAAAACTCGGAGCACCGCAACGCTCAGGCAGAAGAGGCGATCATAATGCTCAAGGTGTTTGACGAAGCCGCCGCGCCCAAAGAGGAAAAGCTTAGCAAGCTCGAAGAGGAGTGCTTCAGAAAGTCCTTTAGAGCACCCTATTAGAGGTGCCCTTAAGCAGTTAAATACTATTATTCTTTTTGTAGAAAATTCTGAACTTTAGCGGTTTCTAAAGGTGTTTGATGAAAAATATGTCGATAAAAGCCCAGGTCATTTCCCTGCTGGTAGGCTCGCTCCTGCTGCTGACGCTGATAACAACAATGACAGCCGTCACTATGAGCAAAGATGCCTTAGTCGAAAACAGCTATCGCAGCCTTACTATGGTCCGTGATATGAAAAAGTTTCAAATCGAAAAGTTTTTCACTGATCGTATGGGCGATATCCGTGTGCTTGCGCGCAGCGAAGATTTGCGCAACCTTACCACGGGTCTGCTCTATGCAAAAAAAGAGCTGGAGGTCAAAGCCGATGCGCCTTTTCCGGCCGACAACACTCTTGTGCGGGATGAGTATAGGGATTTTGAAGCTTACTTCCAAAACTACATCAAAGACTATAGCTACTATGACCTTCTGGTGCTCTCCAAAGAGGGGCATGTCATGTACAGCGTGGCCAAAGAGGACGACCTGGGTGAAAACCTAAGAACGGGCTCTTTGAGCGAGAGTCTGCTTGCGCAAGCGTGGCAGCAGGCGCTTCAATCCAATGAGCCAAGTTTTACTGATATGCAGCCCTATGGCCCGAGCAAGGGTGCGCCGGTCATGTTCCTTTCTGTGCGTGTTCAGATCGAGGTGGGTATCGAGGTCATCTTGGTGCTACAGGTGAGCGACGAGGTGGTGAATACACTGATGCGCTACCGAAAAGATTATGGACAAAGTCAGGAAGACTATCTTGTAGGCAGCGACAAGCTTATGCGCAGTGACAGCTATCTTGACCCCAAGAACCACAGTCTCAAAGCCTCTTTTGAAAACCCTTCAGCGGGCTCAGTGGATACCGAAGCAACACGCGAAGCCTTGTCAGGCAAAGAGGGGATAAAGATCATCATCGATTACAACAACAACCCCGTGCTCTCTTCTTACTCTACGATCAAGATAAGCGACAAGATCAGTTGGGCAATCATCTCCGAGGTCGACGAGGCCGAAGTGATGGCTACGCCTGAGCGCATCAGAAACTCGCTGATAGCGACTGCTTTGGGGATTCTCGCGCTTATTGTTGCTGTTGCGGTCTGGATGATCTCCGTCAGCCTTGTCCGGCCGCTCAATGCCTTCAAAGAGCGTTTGCTGTTGATTTCTACCAACCATGATCTTACGCTTCATGCGAACACTCATGCCCCTTTGGAGATCAGCCAGATGGCGCAAAGCTTTAACAAGCTGCTCCAAACGCTCAAAGAACTTATCTCGACCTCAAAGACATCGGCATCTGAAAATGCCTCGATCTCGCATGAACTCTCAACGACCTCGCTGGGAGTCGGCAAGAATGTGGAGCGCTCCGTAGTTGTTGTCCAGGAGGCTACAACCCAGGCCAAAAAAGTCCAAGAGGAGATTAGCGGCGCGATTTCAGATGCCCAGGAGAGCAAGAAGGAGATCATCCAGGCCAATGACAACCTGGCAGGCGCACGCGACGAAATCATAAAACTGACCTCAAAAGTCCAGCTAAGCGCACAGATGGAAGTAGAACTGGCACAAAATATGGAAGGGGTCTCGCATGAGGCCAACCAGGTCAAAGCGATCCTGGAGGTTATCTCTGACATCGCCGACCAGACCAATCTTCTCGCGCTCAATGCCGCGATCGAAGCCGCGAGGGCGGGTGAGCATGGGCGCGGATTTGCCGTTGTTGCCGATGAGGTGCGAAAACTGGCCGAACGGACCCAAAAGTCACTCAGTGAGATCAATGCCACGATCAGCGTCGTTGTTCAGTCTATCGTCGATGCCTCGATGAAGATGAGCGACAACTCAGAGCAGATTCAAAACCTCTCTGCCATAGCTCAGGAGGTCGAAGAAAAGATCAACAAAACCGTAGAGATCGTCAACATTGCCGTAAAAGCGAGTGACAAGACGGTCAGTGACTTTGAGAACACGGGCAAAAATGTAGAACGCATCGTCTCCAAGGTCGAAGAGATCAACACCCTCTCTTCGACCAATGCGCGCAGCGTCGAGGAGATCGCTGCAGCCAGTGAGCACCTCAATGCCCTCACCGAGCAGCTCAACAGCAAGCTTGAACACTTCAGAACCTAAAAAGCTGATCCTGCTGGGCTCTTCCACCGCAGGGCCGAGCCATATCCAGAAGATCCTCCCCGCCTTGCCGGCAAATTATGCCCCCACTATACTAATCGCGCAGCACATGGGAAATGCCTATCTGAGCAGTTTCGCCTCACGACTTGACAGTGCTGTGCCTATGCGTGTCGTCTATTTTTGATCCTGATTTTATAAGTTTAGGCAAATTTGATTATGTCTTTTTGCGCAATATGCTCATCTATTTTGACAAACAGACCAAAGAAAAAGCCAAAAAAATTCTCGAGTCTATGCGCAAAGATCCCGCAAGGCCTCTCTTCTTTGGACATGCCGACCTGTTTTAGCACGAGGCTTTTAAGGCGATGGCGTTTAGATGAAAAAAGAGTTCAAAAAGAGTTCAAAACCTCTTTTTTTCGGCTCAAAGGCGATCTGAACCAAGCCCTTCTCTTCGGGCCCTAAGTAGTCCCCATGGATATAATAGTCACAAGCCCCCTCCGCATGCCGGACATAGATCTGATAGCGCGTAGCGCCCTTGGCTATTTTTTTGTAGCTGCCCCTGTGCATAAACTTTAAAAAGTTCTCTATATCTTCTGTCGTGAACTCCGCGCTTTTTTTTGTCTGGCAATGCACGATTGTCATCATCTCTATATTTTTTAGTTCGGCAGGAAAAGGAACAATCTCTTTTTGCCACTTAGCTCTTGAAAATGAGAATATATTGCTGATTTTCACACTGGTTCCTTATTGTCTCACCCTATAGGGCGCCCTATAGCAGGTCTTAGTATGAACGCATAGTAGCGGAAAAAAGTGTCAGGTCGATTAACAGATTCTTTTAGAGGTGCCCTTTATTATGCTATCACAGTAGGAATGGGCTACAGCAAGCGACATGAAACTGTAAAGGAAAAAATGCGCACACTTTTATTTATCCTCGGCGCTTTGACCTTTTAGATATACAGACGAAGCTTCGCATTAGACCCTTTTGTATATAATCAACCATAAACTGTAACATACCGGGAGTCCATACTTGCAAGAAGAGTTTAAAAAACTATTACAGTCTCTTGATAATGATGATCTCTTTGTCATTGAAAAACTGGCTTATATCATTGACTTTATACGGCCTTTGGATGTAAAAGAACTTTCAGACACCTTGGATGCGATGGAGCATGTCAGAGGCTTTTTTCATTCAAAAGAGAGCGTCGCTGTATCTATCTCTGATGCGATCAATCTTTGGCTTATCGATTCAAAGACATCTTCGAATATCACGACCCTGGGGATCTTGTCACGTGATGGGTTTCGCCATGAGACCAGTGAACGTTTTTATAACAAGTTTCTTCCCTCTCCTCCCAAAAAAGGCGATTTCAAATATCTCTTCGCAACCCTCTTTTCTAAAGCCAATGACCCGGTCTGGGTCAGCGCGATAGAGGATGCAAAATGGATAGCGTTTTTATCCGCGATCCTCTCAAGCCAGAAGTACTCCCAAAAGGTCAAAGACCATCTTTTTACTGAGTTTTTATATGCGGCTGAGATCTTGTCCATCTGGATCGCTTCGGAAGAGTTTGATGAGAACTTTATCCGTCTTGATGACACGCTTCTTAATCGTGACTCCGCATTTATAGCGCTGCAAAGAGACATAAGCGACTTTGCACGCAAGGTTCAGGCCGCCAAGATCGATCTGGAATCTGCTGAAATGGATTTTCAGCACATTCAGGTCCTAATCAAGCAGTGCAGCGACCAAGTCACCTCCTTGAAGAAAAAATCTATCAACAGAGGAATCTCGGTCGACCTCACGTATGAGCTTGAGCGTTTGGCGCAGATCATCCAAAGACTCAAAGATGTCTTGGAGCTTATCAAGAAGTTTGACACGCCGGAGTCTTATCCGCTTCTTGTAGAGCTTTTCAAAGCGGCCGTACAAAAAAATGCCACACGAAATTCGCTGTATGCGATCTACCAGCAAAATATCAAGATACTGGCAAAAAGCGTCACTAACAATGCGAGCGAACACGGCGATCACTACATCACCGACAATCTCCGGCAATACATCAGGATGTTTCTCTCGGCAAGTGGGGCAGGAGCAGTTATCGCGATTATGGCACTGATCAAAATATTTATCCTTCAAGCCGGTTTATCGGAAGCGGTGCAGACGCTCTTGTCCAGTCTCAATTATGGCCTGGGCTTTGTCTTTATCCATATGCTTGGCTTTACGGTTGCGACTAAGCAGCCGGCTATGACCGCTTCGACATTTGCAAAAGCGGTGGAAAAAGGGGATAAAAACAAGGCAGACCAAAAAAAGCTTGTCGAACTTATCATCCAGGTAAACCGTTCTCAGTTTGCCGCTGTGATGGGAAATGTCATACTTGCTCTGGCTGTTTCCTTTGGCCTTGCTTTTCTTTTTATGCGCTTTGGGGAAGCAATTTTGTCATCTTCGCAGAGTGCATACTATCTGCAAGGCCTTCAACCCTATCCCGCGCTTTTGTTTGCAGCGATTGCGGGAGTCTGGCTCTTTTGTTCGGGATTAATTGCCGGATACTTTGACAACCGCGCCAACTTGCTTGACCTGCAGGGAAGATATTTTCATCATCCGTTGCTCAAAAAGATACTCCCGAATCACACAAGAGAAAAACTCTCCCGCTATATCCACGACAACTACGGCGCCTTTGCCGGAAACTTCTTCTTCGGTATCCTCTTGGGCGTCACCCCGTTTATCGGTTCTCTTCTCAATTTGCCGCTCGATATCAGACACGTTGCGTTTTCCACGGCAAACCTTGGCTATAGCACTTTGCACGCAGACCTTTCGGTTGTCGAGTTTTTGCTTTCTTTTGTTTTTGTGCTTATGATCGGTTTTGTCAATCTTACGGTCAGCTTTATCCTTGCGCTCAAGGTTTCTTTGATGTCACGTGATGCGTATTTTGGAAGTTTTTTCTCTTTTTTGAAACTCTTGGTGATGGAGTCACTCAAACGCCCTCATCATCTCTTTTTCCCGCCAAAAGAGCTAAAAGAAGAGGAGTAGTTTGCGGCTAATTGTCAGCTTCGAGCACCTTGTTGAAGCCAGAAGATAGTTGTCTGGTTCCACCACGTTGTTGATAAGAAGTAAATAGAGGATTAAAGAAGAAAGCGGGTCGTCTCTGGGGTATAAGTGCTTTTTTGGGAGCCTATGCGGTTTTGCTCTGGCATTTCGAGCAGATGCCATTAAACACGACGGCGGACCCCTTCAGACGATAGCCGCTTTGGGCTTGCGCCGAACTGATAAGCTGATCGAAGCAGTGACACATCTCTTCGACATTGCCGCAGCTGTCGCAGGCAAGAAGATGGATATGCGGCTCTTTTGCGATTTCATAGCGGAGCTTGTGCTACGGCACTTTGATCGCTTCTAGTATCCCTTTTTCATATATCTGGTTGGCATTTTTATAGATGGTGGCAAGGGAGACACTGGGAGAGGAGGCATGAATGACTTCATAAAGATGGTCGATATCGATATGCCCCGCTTTGGCTATTTCGTCAAGTATCCCCATTCTTTGCAGGGTGATCTTCAATGTGTGTTCTCTTAGCAGTCCGCTGAATTGCATTTTATTCCCGTTTGTGCTTTAATAATTTGCGATTATATTCAATCTCGCCATAGAGACAAAGTGCTTAAATGATAAAAATTATTGTTTGAGTTTTAAGCTGCTACCTTCTATAATAGGGCCAAGTAAACAACATGTTAAAAAGGATTGAAAATGAAACACCTGCTACTTGCATTTGCCGTCGGTGCGACCGTTATGGCGTCACCGCTGGTCAAAGAGGCCAAAAAGAACGGCCTAGTTGCGATACCAGCTGATAAAGCAGCGCTGAAAAAGCTGACGGAGAACCCGAAGAACAAGATGACACCCGAAAAGATCGAGCTGGGCAAGAAGCTCTACTTCGATCCGCGTCTTTCAAAGAGCGGCCTGATCAGCTGTAATACCTGCCACAACCTTAGTGAGGGGGGTGATGACGGCATAGGTGCCGCGACCGGCCATAATTGGATAGCCAACCCGCACCACCTGAACTCACCGACCGTCTACAATGCGGTATTCGCCGAGAAGCAGTTCTGGGACGGGCGTAGTCCCGATCTGGAAGACCAGGCAAAAGGGCCGATGCTTGCAGCTCCGGAGATGGCAGCATCGACAGAGCACATTGAAGCAGTGATCAACTCCATGCCTGAATATGTAGCGGAATTCAAGAAAGTGTACGGCAAAGATGTGAAGATCGATATCAATTCGATCGCGGATATGATCGGTCTTTTCGAGCGCACGCTTGTGACCCCATCGCGTTTCGACGACTTCCTTAACGGTAATGAAAAAGCGTTGACCAAGGCGGAACAAGAGGGACTCAAGACCTTTATCGCGACAGGCTGTGCGACATGTCATAGCGGTATCGCTCTGGGCGGTTCGATGCAGGGTTTTGCCATAACAGGCGATTTCAAACATGCCAAAGTGGGTGATTTCAAAGGCGATGAAAACGGCCTTGTCAAAACGCCAACCCTGCGCAACGTCACGCAGACCGCCCCATATTTCCATAACGGCACGGTCTGGAGCCTGAAAGAGGCAATCCAGGAGATGGGACGTATCCAGCTCGGTGTCAAAGTCAGCGACAAGGATGCTGCCTCTATCGAGACTTTTCTCAAGGCGCTTGAGGGAAGAAAGCCGCAGATCGTGATGCCGATATTGCCGGCCAGCACAGAGGCGACACCGAAACCCGACGTCAACTAAAAGTCCCGGTCCCGCACAAACTGCGTCCGACCTGAAACATTTCAGGTGCAGGCCGCTTATGATGAGCTGGGATGACTTTATTTCATACTTGTCAGGTTCCACCACGTTGTTGAAGCCAGAGGATAGCGTCAGCTCTGAATTTC
>JACUTT010000033.1 GCA_014859655.1 Campylobacterales bacterium | reverse complement strand
CGGCTAGTTTTGAGGAGGAAACTTCTGCTTCGCAGACCGCCACGGCTAGTTTTGACGACAATTCGACGGCCTGCCGTTTTCCTGCGCGCAAGGCGTGGCTGGTGCAGGAGCTGGGGATGGAGGGCTTGGACGAGGTGGAGTGCAGGCTTTATGACACACTGATGAAACGCGTCGATCCGCAGTCGGTTAGCCTTATCTTTCCCTCCGCCTACATCAACTCTCCCGCCTCGATGTTCGGCCACACCTTTTTGCGCATCGACTCCTCCTACAAGTCAAAAATGCTCTCCCATGCCATCAACTACGCCGCTGCCGCCAACCCCGACACGGAAAACGGGATGGTATTTGCGATCAAAGGGCTCTTCGGGGGCTACTACGGCCAGTACTCGCTGCTTCCCTACTATGAGAAGATAAAAGAGTACAGAGACAGCGAAGAGCGGGACATATGGGAGTATGATCTTGATCTCAAACCTGAAGAGATAGAGCAGATGATGCGCCATATCTGGGAGCTTAAAGACACCTACTCCTACTACTACTTCTTCACCGAAAATTGCTCTTACAATATGCTTTGGCTGATCGAGGCCGCACGGGAGAGCGTGCATATTCGAGAGTATTTTAACTATCAGGTGATCCCACCCGAGACGATCCATGCCGCTATAGACGAAAACATCGTGACCAAACGCCATTTCAGGCCCGCACGCCGCTCGAAGCTTCTGGCCTATGAGGCCTATTTTGACGATGCGGATATAAAGAGCGTCTTTCAGCTGAGCAAGGCAGAGATAACGCCGCAGGAGTTTTTGAAAACGGAGCATTACGACGCGCAGAAGAAACGCTATATCCTCGAAGCCTCCTCGGAGTTTGTAGAGTATGATTTTTTAGCAGGTGACATTAACCAGAGCACATACAAAGAGCGGCTCTACAGTGTGCTCAGCGCGCGCTCCCTTCTTGGTAAAGGGGAGCAGATGAATATTCCCGAACCCACCGATCCGATGGAGGGACACCGTTCCTTGCGTGTAAGTGCACAGACGGGGTGGCGAAACGCAGAGAACATCCAGTTTTTGGGCATCCGGCCGGCAAACCATGACATCAAAGACAGCGATGTCGGCTTTTTACGGGGGACGCAGATCGAGTTCTTTGACCTCTTGTTCAGCCATGCCGGGGGTGATATCGACCTTGAAAAAGCGACCCTTCTCTCCATCGTCTCGCTCTCACCCAGAGGAGAGTTTTTCCAGCCTCTCTCCTGGCGGCTGGGTGCGGGCTGGAACAGGGCGTATCTAAGCGAAAAAGCTGTCTTTGCAACACACGGCTCAGGAGGTTTCACCTGGGCCAACGAGCTGGGCTACGCCTACCTTCTCGCCGACGTACTGATTAACACAGAAGAAGAGCTTACCGCAGGCGTGGGTGCTATAGCAGGGCTTGTGCTGTATGGGGGAAAAGCCTTCAAGACCAACATCGAAACCGCGCAGCATCTGTATGACACCGGAGAGAACCAATGGACATTCAATGCCTCGCAACACTATAGAAGTTCTCAAAATGCAGCGATTTCGCTCTCGTATGACTATGTGCAAAAGTATGCAGAAGACTGGAAGACGGTGAAGTTTTCCCTGAATTACTTCTTTTAATTTTTTTACAATATCTTTGGGCTATAATAAAATTTACTAATAAAGAGGCTGGATAATGTATATAGAGTCAATAAATTTTTCTCTCTGGGCGGATTTTATCGAAAGAGAGTATCTCGACGGCGAGTTCAAAGAACTTATCAACAAAAAAATAATCAACGGGGCGACGAGCAACCCGGCTATTTTCAAAAACGCGATTCTCACTTCGCAGGCCTACAAAGAACAGCTCTCAACGCTGGGCGGATCGGCCAAGCAGAAGTATGAGGCTCTGGCGATCACAGATATCCAAAAAGCTGCGGACCTGCTGAAGCCTCTGTATGACGCAGGTGATGACGGTTTTGTCAGCATCGAAGTGGACCCAAACCTCTGCGACGACGCTGAGGGCACAATTGCTGAAGGGGAGCGCCTCTACAAAGAAATTGCACGCGAAAACGTGATGATAAAGGTGCCGGCAACCACAGCCGGTTTTAGAGCGATGGAAGAGCTGAGCGCTAAAGGCATCCATGTCAATGCTACCTTGATCTTCAGCCTCGAAGATGCTCTGTTTTGCGCGAACGCCTTTGCAAAAGGTGCTAAACGCTCGCCAAAAAAAGCCTTTACGGTCATCTCTGTCTTCGTCAGCCGTGTGGACAGACTGCTCGATGAGAAACTCAAAACAGTCGGACTAGTTCCGGGCAAGTTGGGAATATACAACGCCGCGCGTATCTATAATGCTGTTTCTGTGATGAATGTTCCGCGATGCCGTGTGCTTTTTGCCAGCACGGGAGTTAAAGGAGACGATTATATACCCTCGTACTATGTGGATGAGCTTCTCGGGGCCTCATCGATCAACACCGCTCCGATCGAGACGATCCATGCTTTTGTCGCACATGGCGATGTCCGCGAAAAGCTTCCGCTGGATGAAAAGATGATAGAGGAGTATCTCTTGGATGTAAAACGCTCCGGTATCGACCTTGAAACAGCTCTGGCTGAACTTAAACACGATGGACTGGAAGCATTTAAAACCGCTTTTGCAGAAATCTTAGAAGAATTGGAGTAGAGTTTGGCTGAACCTATAGCAAGAACGGCGCCGGCGCCGGCAAATCCGAATGTGGAACAACTGACTTTTGTGACCCTGAAAAAGATACGAGCCTACCTGCAGCGCATGATCGACGCGGGCGGATCGGATCTTCACCTTAAGGCCAACGCGGTAGTAAGAGCTCGTATCAACGGCGATATCATCCCGCTCTCAGGCGAGATACTCTCTAAAGAGGATGCCTTGACCTTTGCCAAAGAGCTGCTGCGCGGCCGTTTTAACGAGTTTGTTAAAAACAAAGAGCTGGATCTGGTCTATCCTTTTGATGACAAGACCCGCTTTCGTGTCAATATCTTTTTTCAAATGGACGGTGTCTCTGCCGTTTTCAGGGTTATCCCGATCAAGATACTCTCTATCGATGATCTTCAGCTTCCTGATGTCGTGCGCAAGTTCACTGAGGTTGAACGCGGTTTGATTCTTGTGACCGGGGTAACGGGTTCGGGTAAATCAACAACGCTGGCTGCTATTATCAACGAGATAAACTGGAAAAAACGCAAGCATATTATCACGATCGAAGATCCAATCGAGTTTGTACATAAAGACAGAAAGTGCATAGTAAACCAGCGAAGCATCGGCCAGGACACGCACAGTTTCTCCTCGGCTCTGCGTGCCGCACTGCGCCAGGATCCGGACATAATCCTGGTCGGGGAGATGCGAGACCTTGAGACAATCGAGATCGCACTGCATGCCGCCGATACCGGCCACCTCGTCTTTTCAACCCTGCACACACTAGATGCCAAAGAGACGATCAATCGTATCATTTCGATGTTTCCAGGAGAAGAGCAAAACCGTGTCCGTTTGACCCTCTCTTCTGTCCTCCAGGGGATCATATCTCAGCGTCTTATCCCCACACTCGAGGGCAAACGTACCGCTGCGGTCGAAGTTCTGGTAAGAACACCGCGTGTTGAACAGCTGATCATGGAAGGGCGCGATGTTGAGATAAAAGATGCGATCGAAGACGGCAAAGAGATCTATGGTTCTCAGAGTTTTGACCAGGGTATCTTGGACCTTTATCTCACTAAAAAGATCTCTAAAGAGGAGGCATTCCTTTATGCGACATCGGCAAGTGACCTTAAATTGAGAATGGAAGGGCTTGCCTCGACGATGACAAAAGACGTCCCAAAAGAGGACGATAATGAGGAGAAAGAAGAGAAGAGTTTCAGCGAGGATGAGATCTTTTCAATCAAAGAGTAGTATCTCCCTTTTTGCCATCTCTTCTACCATATATGCCCCCTGATTAAGCCTTTTTAAAGGCTTAATCTCACTTTAAAAACTATTACACTATAATTCGCAACATTTTTTTAAAGGAAACAACATGCTAGAAGGCATTATTAGAGAGAGTATCGGTAAGACAAACGCAAAAGCACTTCGCCGAGATGGTTATCTGATCGCAAACATTTACGGAAAAGGATTAGAAAACATTGACGCTGCATTTAAGGCGAATGACTATATCCGTACTGTTAAAAGAAAAGAAACAGTCGCTTTTCCAGTAAAAGTAGGCGATAAAGAGCTTAATGTTGTTGTACAGGCATACCAAAGCCACCCACTTACAGGCGATCTTCTTCACGTAGATCTTATGGTTGCGCAGCCGGGCGTTGTGACTAAGTATATGGTTCCCGTTAACCCGATCGGCGATCCTATCGGTCTTAAGAACAAGGGTCTTTTGTATGTTGCAAAGACGCGCCTTGCGATCAAAGCAAAGATCGAAGATGTTCCGCAGAGCATTAACATCGAAGTCGGCCATCTTGACCTTGGTGACTCTGTCCTTATCCGTGATGTAGAAGCACCAGCAAATGCTAAGTTTTTAGATTCAGAGCGTGTTGCCGTACTAAGTATCATCAAGGCTAAATAATTTATTCAGCTTAGGAGCGCATACCGCGTTCCTTCCCCTTTTTTGCTTCGACTTATGAAAAAAAGTCTATGGTTCTTTCAGCGTGCTCCGCATCTTAGAAGTTTAAAAATAGTATTACTTAAGTCAAAACGCACGAATATTATTTTTAAGCTTTACTGCAATGATAAAAAAACTGTTTAATTTGTGAAGGAGTACCTTATGTCACTTATCGTCGGTCTGGGCAATCCCGGTGCACAATACGCCTCTACCCGCCATAATATCGGTTTTATGGTCATAGACGAACTCCTCAAACGCTATGCGCACCAAAATGTCTCGAAAAGCTCTTTTGAAGGCGAGGCCTACAAGGCGGGAGAACATATATTTTTAAAGCCGATGACCTATATGAACCTGGCCGGGAAAAGTGTCCTGAGCGTAAAAAACTTCTACAAACTCGAGCAGGTGATCGTGATCCATGATGACCTTGACCTGCCTTTTGGCGCCCTTCGTTTCAGACTCGACGGCGGGCACGGCGGGCATAACGGACTTAAATCCGTAGATGCGGCGATTACAAAAGCATACATCCGTGTGCGAATGGGAATAGGAAGACCTGAAAATAAGGGTGAAGTCTCCTCTTTTGTGCTATCATCATTTTCACAAAATGAACAGGCATCTTTAGCGGAGTGGATCAGCAAGGCAGCGGATGCTGTTGAGAAGATCCTTAATAATATTGACTGGGAAAAAGTCGCTTCTTTGCACTCGATCAAGATGTCTGACGTAAAATAAGTTTGAAACGGTGATTGTGTGCTGACATTTAAAACTATCTCTTTTTTGTATATGAAGTATGTCGGTATTATTGTCACGGCTCTTGTTCTCTTTTTTGTCGGTTTTGATGTGATGGACAACCTCGCAGGCCTTCCGGATTCTGCAAACTTGAAGCTTCTGTACGCACTTTACCGTTCATACTATGCCTTGGATATTCTCTTTCCGATTGCCCTGATCTTTGCAATGATCGCCTCAAGTATATTTTTGATCCGTTCAAATTCTCTGGTTGCCTACTACTCCCTAGGCTACTCGAAAACAGACATTTTACGCCCTTTTACGCTGATCTCGACATTGTTGATCATTGTGTACATTCTTCTGCACATGTATGCGCCTTTTGCCAAAGGAAAAGAGTACTCGGACAATATCTACTCCAACAAAATAAACGGCGCCCCGACACAAAACCTCTTCTTCACCTATGAGGATTATTATGTCTTTTTTAAAGAGCTTCACCCTTTGCAGCAAAGCGCCAAAGAGATCCGTGTCTTCAAGATCGAAAACAATGATCTGCGAGAAGTGATTGTGGCTAAAGAGGCCGTCTATACGGATGACTATTGGGTGCTTAAAAATGCCGAACGGGTACTAAAGCCTCGTGATATCGGTCTCAAAAGCAAGGGAATCGAGATTCCTAAAAAAGAGGATTTGAGACTTTTGAGAGATTTCAAGCCGAATATTTTGGATCAGGTCTATGAGGGAAGCTCAAGCTACACGATCCTGGATGCCTTTGAGGCGTTTAGAATACTTGATGCGCAAAATGTCAACACCGACAAGGTGAAAAGTGTTTTGTATAAGACTATCGTTTATCCTTTTTTTGTCCCCTGTGTTCTTATTATCATCTTCTTTTTTGTTCCGATAAGTCCGCGTTTTTTAAACGTCTCCCTCTTCAGCTTTGCTGCACTTATCGGAACGCTGCTGATATGGGGGATCTTCTACGCGCTGATTCAGCTCTCCAACGCCAAAGTGGTTTCGGGCGAAGTGGGCATACTCCTTCCTGTCGTACTCTTGGGGATAAGCAGCTTTCTTGTCTGGTACAAAAAAGGCAGGGGCTAGGCTGCACAAATCCTCCGCCAAGACAACTCACACAACTATAAGCTCTTTTTTGATAAAATCGCGAAAATAAATAAAGGGCAGCTATGATCAATTTTTCCCACCTCGCTGAAAAATACCAAACACCACTTTATGTATACGATTTTGATGCGATAGCGCAGCAGTATGAGACCTTAAAAGAGGCATTTCGCGCGCGCAAGGCGATCATGGCCTTTGCGATCAAGTCAAACTCCAATCTCTCTGTCGTACAGCATCTGGCAAAACTCGGTGCCGGGGCGGACTGCGTCTCTATCGGCGAAGTGCGCCGCGCACTGCTTGCAGGCGTACCGAAATACAAGATCATCTTTTCGGGTGTCGGCAAGCAAGACCATGAGATTAAAGAGGCCCTGGAGTCGGATATTCTCTTTATCAACCTTGAGAGCGAAGCGGAGTTTGAGCGTGTCGAAATGATCGCCAAAGAGCTTGGTCTTCAAGCGCGTATCTCGATCCGTGTCAACCCCAACATCGATCCCAAGACCCACCCTTACATCTCCACCGGTCTGCACGGGAACAAGTTCGGCGTAGAGATCAATGCGGCAAAACGCATGTACCTCAAAGCAAAAAAGTCTGAACATCTCGACCCCGTCGGCATCCATTTTCACATCGGATCGCAGCTGACGGAGCTTGAGCCTATCCGTGAAGCCACAGAGATCGTTGCCGATCTGGTACGCACGCTCCAGGCGGTCGATATCAACCTGAAGTTCTTCGATGTGGGCGGCGGACTTGGGGTGACCTACGAGAATGAAGTCACCATCGATCCCAAAGAGTATGCCCAGGCGATACTTGCCACCATGCGCGGGCTTGATATGACCATCATCTGCGAGCCGGGGCGTTTTATCACGGCCAATGCGGGCTACTTCTTGACGCGGGTGATGTACGAGAAGCAAAATGACGAAAAACGCTTCGTGATCGTGGACGGCGCGATGAACGACCTGATCCGCCCCAGCCTCTATAGCGCCTATCACAAGATAGAAGCGGTGGACAACGAAAGCGAAAAATCTCCGGCAGATATCGTCGGACCGGTCTGCGAAAGCGGCGACTTCTTTGCCAAAGAGCGCCTGATGCCAAGGCTTAAGCACAATGACCTTATCGTCGTCTATAGCGCCGGTGCCTATGGTTTCGGGATGGGAAGCAACTACAATACCCGCGGACGCGCTGCCGAAGTGGCTCTTGAAGAAGGAAAAGACAGAGTGATCCGCCGTCGCGAGAGTTTTGACGATCTTGTCGCCTTGGAAAAAGAGTTTTTACTCTAGGCCACCTCAAGAAACCCTGCAATAGCAGCGAATTATGCTAGTATTACGATTATAAATGATTTGTCAGCTTGGCCAAAGGTGCGGGATATATAAATGATGAAAATTTACTTAAAATCTTTTGCCAAGTGAAAGGACGTGAAATGCCAAGTTTTAAGACATTGGACGAGTGTCGAGAAGCTATCGATGCGCTTGATGACGAAGTTTTAACGCTTCTAAACCGCCGTATGGAAGTGGTAGAACATGTCGGGAAGATCAAAAACATCAGCGGCGGGGCGATTTACCGGCCTGAACGCGAAAAAGAGATCATCGAACGTCTGTACTCCAAGAGCAAAGAAGAGGGCGGCATCTTAAGCAGGGAAGCCATCGAAGCGCTCTATCTGGAGATCTTTGCCATATCGCGCAATCTTGAGCTTCCCGAAAAGATCGCCTATCTTGGACCGGAGGGAAGTTTCACCCACCAGGCAGCCGAGAGCCGTTTCGGGGCGATGAGCGATTATCTTCCGCTAAAATCCATCCACGCTGTCTTCAACGCGCTGGAAAAGAAACGCGCAAAGTTCGGTGTGGTACCGATCGAGAACTCGCGTGACGGTGCCGTCGGCGAGACATTAGACCTGCTGGCAAAAAGCAAGTACAAGATAGTCGCGGAACTCTATATGCCGATACACCTCTCCTTCGCGACTTCGGCGCGCCGTCTGAGCGATGTAAAGCGCATCTACTCCAAAGATAAGGGTTTCGGGCAGTGCCGTGATTTTTTTATAGAGCATGAGCTTCAAGATATTGAGCAGATCCCGGTTGATTCGACAGCAAGAGCAGCAAAACTTGCAGCAGCTGATCCTGAGTCGGCAGCGATCTGTTCGCACATCGCGGCAAAGCTCTACAATGTCCCTACCATGTTTGAAAACATAGAAGATGTTGACAGCAACACAACGCGCTTTGTTATCCTGAGCGACTTTGAAAATGCTGTGCATGAAAGTTCAAAGACCTCGATACTGGTCCGCCTTCGAAATGGCACGGAAGCGGGCTCACTGGCGCACTTCCTGGCCGATTTTGACGAGGCGAAGATAAACTTGAGCAAGATAGAGAGCCGTCCTTCAAAAGAGGTAGACGGCTTCGGATACTGGTTTTTTATCGACTTTTATGGGCATATCCATGATGAAAGACTCAAACCGATACTGGAAAAAAGAGAAGATGAGATCACCTGGCTTGGTTCATATATTAAAGGCGAAATATGAGATTTAATAAAAGTTTAGATGCAATAAAGACCTATGAGACGGGCAAGCCGATAGAACTGGTTGCCCGTGAGTACGGAGTCGAACCAAAAGATATTATCAAGCTTGCCAGTAATGAAAATCCTTACGGCACTTCGCCTAAGGTTAGCGAAGCGGTCAAGAGTGTCATTCACAAGATGTGTCTCTATCCGGACGATTCGATGTATGCGCTAAAGGGCGGACTGGCAAAAAAATACGGCATCAGCACAGATGAGATCATCATCGGTTCAGGCTCTGATCAGATCATCGAGTTTGCCGTACATGCCAAACTTAATGCCCAAACAAAGGTGTTGATGAACTCAGTCACCTTTGCGATGTATGAGATCTACGCCTGCCATGTGGGCGCGCAGATCGTTCGCACAAAAACGCGCGAGCATGATCTTGAAGAGTTCTACCAGCTCTATCTTGAGCACAAGCCGGCAATGATCTTCTTGTGCACCCCGAACAATCCGACAGGCGATGCTATCGATGTCGAGGCTCTGAAAGCCTTTCTTTCAAAAATAGACGCGGAGACTATGGTGGTGGTAGACGGTGCCTATATGGAGTATGCGGCCTTCAAAGATGAAAAAAAAGCGGTGAGACCAAAAGAGCTGATCGAAAGCTTTTCAAATGTACTCTATCTGGGAACATTCTCAAAAGCTTACGGTCTTGGTGGGATGCGCACGGGTTATGGCATAGCCTCAAAAGAGGTGATCTCGGCCCTGTTCAAGCTTCGACCTCCTTTTAATATCACAACCCTCTCTTTGGAGGCGGCGACGGTAGCACTTGAGGATGAGACCTTTGTAAATACATCTATCCAAAAAAACTTTGAACAGATGAAACGGTATGAAATCTTTGCTAAAGAGCAGGGGATAGAAATTATAGAATCTTATACCAATTTTGTAACGCTTTGTTTGAATGAGGGACAAAACTCGAGTGATATTTCATTATCTTTGTTAAAAAAAGGTATGATTGTCAGGGATTTAAAATCTTACGCGCTGAATGCAATTCGCGTAACAGTAGGCACAGAGCGGGAGAATGACCGCTTCTTTGACCTTTTTACAGCTGCAGCAAAAAACTAGGGTATAAATGGATTTAAAAGCACTCGTCTCACAACTTGTCGGACTCTTTGATAAGCTCAATAGAAACCAAAAAGTCGTGGTGGGCGCAACCATTGTGGGTGTTGTTGCTTTTTTGCTGTTTTTAGTCGTCTATACGACCAAGAGCGATACACGAAGCGGATACAGGGTTCTTTTTGATTCCCTCTCTGCTTCAGATGCTGCTTTAGTGATAGAACAGCTGGAAAAAGACAACATCCCCTACAGAATTCCACGTGATAATGTTATCGAAGTCCCCAAAGAGGTCGTTTACAAAGAGCGTATTGCGATCGCTGCCTTGGGTTTACCAAAAGAGAGCAGAGTGGGTTTTGAGCTTTTTGACACTCAGGAATTCGGTGCCACGAGCTTTGATCAGAACATCAAATTTTTACGCGCACTCGAGGGAGAGCTTTCGCGGACGATCAAAAGTCTCGCACCGGTAGAGGAGGCCAATGTCAACCTTGCCCTGCCAAAAGAGTCGCTCTTTGTCTCCAAGCAGGTTGCCCCGACGGCTTCGGTAGTGGTGAGCCTTGTTGAAGGGCGTATGCTGACCTCAAAGCAGATAAGAGGAATCAAAAACCTTGTTTCTTCGTCTGTTCCTCTGATGAAGTCTGAGAATGTTGCCTTGATCAACTCTGAAGGCGAAGAGCTCGGCGGAGAAGACGAGAGCGCATCTTTTGGCGAACTTTCGAGTATGCAGATCAAGTATAAAAACCGGGAAGAGAAAAAGCGCGAAGAGAAGATCGTCAATGTTCTGGCACCTTTTATAGGCGGAACAAACAGAGTTGTTGCCAAGGTCACGATGGAGTATGATTTTTCGCAAAAAAACTCAACATCAGAGAGCTATGATCCCGAAAGCGTTGTCCGTTCAGAGCAGACGATCGAGGAGAAAAGAGAAGGAACTGCGCCAAACGAGATCGGCGGTGTTCCAGGTGCGGTGAGCAACATCGGACCAGTAGAGGGCATACAGTCGCAAAACAGCGGCGAAAAATATGAAAAAAGTAATGTTTCAACCAACTATGAGATCTCCAAGACGACCTCAAGCACAAAGGGTGAGTTCGCAACCATCACTCGAGTAACCGCTGCCGTAGTTGTCGATGGCAAATACAAGACGAAGCTGAATGAAGAGGGAAGCCTGACGGACGAACTGGAGTATATTGACAGAGAAGAGAGTGAGCTTGAAGCGATCTCCTCTTTGGTTAAGCAGGCTATCGGTGCGAATGAGGCTCGCGGTGATCTTGTTACGGTCAGAAACTTTCAGTTTGAAGTGTTGAAGACTCCGCGCCAGGAAGTAAGCGGAAAAGTGGGCGAATTTTATGCCGTCTACCTCAGTCCTTTCGGCGAGCTGTTTAAACTTATTTTTGTGGGCATTATTCTTTTTGTGGTTTACAAAAAACTCATCACTCCCTTTGCGGAACGTATGCTTGAGTTTTCCAAAGAAGAGGACCATATGGAGCGTCCGGTACTGGAAATTGATGAAGAAGAGGGCGAAGATCTTATCGAGCGTGTTCAGCAGATGCGAAAAAAAGTCGAAGACCAGCTCGGTGTGGGTAGTAGCTTTGACGAGGATGAGCTCAAGCATGACGTTCTGCTTGAAAAATTAAAATCCATTGCGGAAGAGCGTCCTCAGGAACTGGCAACACTGATGCAGGCCTTGATCGACGAAGAGACAGGCGAAAACAGTGGGATGAGTGAATTGGCCAAACAGATGGCAGCAGCTAGTAGCTCAGAAAGAGGGCAAAGATGAAATTTTCACCGGGACAACAGGCACAATTTGATGAGATGAGCATGGCAGAGAAGATCGCTATTTTACTTTTGCAGCTGGGCGAAGAGGTCACTGCGACAGTCTTTTCAAGCTTGAGTGTAGACGCAATCACAGAGATATCAAAATACATTGCCGCCTCCAAATCGATAGAAAGAAACATCGCTACGGGTGTTTTGGAAGAGTTCTACGCGATATTTCAGTCAAATCAGTACATTGCAAGTGGCGGTTTAGAGTATGCACGGGAGATCCTGCACAAGGCTTTAGGGCCTGATGAGGCGAAAAAGATCCTCGACAGACTCTCCAAAAGCATGCAGAGTACGCACAATTTCTCCTATCTCTCCAAGATCAAGCCACAGCAGCTGGCGGACTTTATCTTGAACGAGCATCCGCAGACGATCGCCCTTATTTTGGCGCACATGGACGCAACCTCTGCCGCAGAGACACTGGGCTTTTTCTCGGATGATCTGCGCGCAGAGATCGCTATGCGTATGGCAAAACTGGGGGACATCTCGCCTTCTGTCATTAAGCGGGTCTCTGCAGTTCTTGAAAGCAAGCTTGAGTCTTTGGCTTCTTACAAGGTCGAAGTGGGTGGGCCGAGAGCGGTTGCCGATATCTTCAACCGCTTGGGAGCCAAGGCATCCAAGGGAACGCTCTCGCATATCGAGCAGATCGACGAACTCTTGGCGGCTTCCATCAAAGAGATGATGTTTACCTTTGAGGATATTGTCTCGCTTGACAACAATGCTATCCGCGAGATCTTGAAAACTGCCGACAAAAAAGAGCTGATGATGGCCCTTAAATCATCGCCCGAGGAGCTTAAAGAGAAATTCTTCTCCAATATGTCCCAGCGCGCCCGAGATGCCTTTGCTGAAGAGATGCAGTTTATCGGCGCCGTCAAGGTCAGAGATGTCGAGAGTGCACAGCGCAAGATCGTCGAGGCAGTTCAGCAGTTGGCCGAGCAGGGCATACTCCAAGTAGGCGAAACTGAAGAGATGATAGAGTAGTTGAGCAGATAATGGAAACAATAATCTCCCAAGAATCAACAAGTGGCCATGTGATCAACAGGTATAGCTTCAAAGTACTCTCAAGTAGCGCTCAAGCCTTTGCCGAAAGCCACAGCAAAGATGATGACTTCATCCCAGCGGCTACAGCTGAAAAAACACAGGAAAAAAAGAAAGAAGTAGAAAAACTTTCACAAGAGAAAGAAGAAATATCCGGAGAAACTTTATCAAAGTCATCAAAGGATGCATTGATAGAATCCTTGCTGCAAAAAACAGATGAGATGTCCTCGAACTTTATCAAGATGCAGATGAAGCTTGAGTCGAAAGAGGACGAGTTCAAACAGGCCCTGGAAAAAGCAAAAGCCGAAGCCTTCCAAGAGGGAAAAGAGGCCGGTGCAAAAGAAGCGGCAGAAGCAGTGCAGTCAGAGCATACGGCATTGACGAAGCAACTTTTGACCTCTGTTGAGACACTCGACAAGAGCGCCAAAGCGTTTTCGACCTCGATAGAGGGAATCAAAGAAGAGCTTATCCATGCCGCACTTGATATCGCCAAAGAGGTTGTCCTGATCGAGACAACAGAAAAAGGCAATGAGATTGCCAGTCTTCTGGCCAAAGCGTTGATCAGCGAGATACAGGGTGCAGCAAAAGTAACAATAAAAGTCAATCCGAATGGGAAAGCGGCTATCGAAAAGGCCCTGGAGAGTTTGGAAAATGTTACCGTTTTGTCGGACAATGCCATTAGTAATGGTGGTGTCGTTATTTTAAGTGATGCAGGAAATATAGATGGCAATATTATGCAACGATATGCGCGTGTGAAAAATGCAGCTCTCGGCAAATAAGAAAGTATAAAAACAAATGAATATAAAATCAATGACGCTTGGTGAACGAAAAACACTGTGCAGCGATATTCGCGAACGTATTTTAGACGTAGTTAGTAAAAATGGCGGACACCTGAGTTCAACGCTTGGAGCTACAGAATTGATCGTGGCCATGCATGCCGTCTTTGATATCAAGAAAGATCCCTTTATATTTGATGTCTCCCATCAGGCCTACGCGCACAAACTCATTACGGGCCGCTGGAAAGAGTTTGAGACACTGCGCCAGTTCAATGGACTCTGCGGTTATACTAAGCCAAGCGAAAGCGCAGCAGACTACTATGTTGCAGGACACAGCTCAACCTCTATCTCCTTGGGCGTGGGTGCCGCCAAAGCATTTGCGCTTAGCGGAGAGGACAGGATTCCCGTTGTGATGATAGGCGACGGCTCTATGAGTGCAGGAATGGTCTATGAGGCACTCAACGAACTCGGCGAGCGCAAGTATCCGATGGTTATTGTCTTAAATGACAATGAGATGAGTATCTCAAAACCGATTGGCGCGATCTCAAAACACCTCTCTCAAGCGATGGCAGGACCTTTTTATCAAAAACTAAAAGCCAAGACGGAGAAGATTCTGGAACATCTCCCCGAGGGTGCGACCTATCTGGCAAAGCGTTTTGAAGAGAGTTTTAAGCTGATCACTCCGGGACTTATCTTTGAAGAGATGGGCGTTGAATATATCGGACCGGTAGACGGACACGATATCAAGTCACTGGTAGAGACGATGGAGATAGCGAAAAATATAGGCAAGCCCGTCATCGTCCATGCACAGACAATCAAGGGAAAAGGCTACGAACTTGCCGAAGGTCCTCACGAGCACTGGCATGGGGTCTCTCCCTTTGATATCTCCGACGGAAAAGCCAACAAGAGTTCAAAAGCTAAAAGCGCGACCAAAATCTATACAGAGAAGCTTCTGGAGCTCGCGCGCAAAGATGAAAAAGTTGTTGGTGTTACGGCGGCAATGCCTAGCGGGACAGGACTGCGTGAGCTTTTGGATGAGTTTCCCAAGCGCTTCTGGGATGTGGGTATTGCCGAGCAACATGCCGTAACCTCAATGGGACCTTTGGCTAAGGAAGGGTTTAAGCCTTTCTGTACGATCTATTCGACCTTTTTGCAGCGCGGATATGATCAGGTCATCCATGATATCTGTTTGATGGACCTGCCGGTAGTCTTTGCTCTGGATAGAGCAGGCATAGTCGGCGAAGACGGGGAAACACATCAGGGCGCTTTTGACATCTCCTTTTTGCGCGCCATCCCGAATATGACGCTTTTCGCGCCGCGCAATGAGACGACGATGCATGCGGCACTTGACTTTGCCCACAGCTATGGCAGCCCTTGTGCAGTACGCTATCCCCGGGGTGCTTTTTTGGATGAAAGCACCCAGGCAGCGCTACCCTTTGTTTTGGGAAGAGCGGAGCTTTTACAGGAGAGCGGAAGCGATATTCTCTTTGTCGGATACGGCAACGGGGTAGGGCGCGCGAAACTCACCGCGGCCGCGATGGAGGAAGAAGTGGGCATACTCGACCTTCGTTTTGTCAAACCTCTGGACGAGGCTATGCTTCGCGAGTGTGCTAAAAAATACTCTCGCTGGTTTATCTTCTCTGATTCTGCCAAGATGGGCGGCGTCGGCTCGGCTATCTTGGAGTTTCTGGCCGAAGCGGAGATCACGGGTATCCGTCTTAAGTCTTTTGAGTATGAAGATGCCTTTATTACACATGGAAACACTACGCTGGTCGAGGAGTCTTTGGGATTGCTTCCTACTCAACTGGCACAAAAAGTCAAGGCTTCTTTAGGAAAGTAGTTTTGTCTGAGCCTATTTACAGAGACCCTATAGCAGAAAATTTGTGAGATTTATTAAAGGGCACCTCTAAATTAGGTTTTAGTGAGAAGAGCAACTGGCGTTATCGTAACGACGGTGAGGATTGCTCACCGAAGTCTTGTACGTTATAGATCTTTTTCGTGCTTGGCAAGATACTCGGCAACACCTTTTGTGTCAGCCTTCATGCCCTCATCACCTTTCTTCCAGCCCGCAGCACATACTTCGCCATGCTCGTTAGTAAACAACATTGCGTCTACCATACGAATCATCTCGTCAATGTTGCGTCCAAGAGGAAGGTCGTTGATCACGGCGTGACGAACCGTGCCGTCTTTGTCGATAAGGAATGAACCGCGAAGCGCAACGCCGCCGTCAAGAAGGACATCGTATGCTTTTGCGATCTCTTTTGTAAGGTCAGCTACAAGAGGATATTTTACTTGGCCGATTCCACCCTGGTTTACAGGAGTATTTTTCCATGCAAAGTGTGAAAACTGCGAATCAACAGAAACACCGATAACATTGATACCGCGCTCTTTGAACTCAGCAAGGCGGTGATCAAATGCGATGATCTCAGAGGGGCAAACGAAAGTAAAATCGAGTGGGTAGAAGTACAATACGGTACCGTTTGGACCAAAGTTTTCATAGAGGTTGAAGTTGTCAACGATCTCGTTATTTCCAAGTACGGTAGTTGCCGTGAAGTCGGGTGCTTTTTTTGTGACTAGCATTAAGTTTTCCTTTTGTGTGATGTAATGTTTGGGGATTCTAGCACAACAAAACTAAAGTTATTATCATGCCAAAATGTAAGCATTGCAATTTAGATTCTATTAATTTAACACGCCGAGTTTGGCTATAATGCGGGGACTACTGCGCAAAAATGCGTATATACTAAGGATTTTATCGATGACAAAAGAGTATCTTTTCACCTCTGAGTCTGTAACGGAAGGGCATCCGGATAAAATGGCAGATCAGATCAGTGATGCTATTTTAGACTACATTATTGAACGCGACCCCGCAGCCCGTGTGGCCTGTGAGACGATGGTCTCTAACGGTTTTTGTATGATCTCGGGCGAGATGAAGACAAGCGCATATGCGCCTATTCAGGACATCGTCAGACAAGTTATCCGAGAGATCGGCTACACAGACGCAACCTATGGTTTTGACTACAGAGCGGCGGCTGTATTGAACGGCCTGGGCGAACAGTCTGCGGATGTGAACCAGGGCGTTGACCTTGAAAGCGGGGAGATCGGCGCTGGAGACCAGGGAATGATGTTCGGCTACGCCTGCAGCGAGACGGAGACGCTGATGCCTCTGCCGATCCATCTGGCACACCAGCTCACGCAGCGCCTCGCTAAGGTCAGAAAAGACGGCACGATTCCCTATCTGAGACCGGACGGAAAAGCCCAAGTCACTGTCAAATACAGAGACGGAAAACCTGTCGGTGTCGACACAATAGTCGTTTCAACACAGCATGCTCCGGAAATATCGCAAGAGCAGCTTAAAGCAGACGTGATCGAAGAGGTGATCAATGCCGTCATCCCCCGTACGCTCTTAAGCAAAGATACCAAATATCACATCAATCCGACGGGTAAATTCGTTGTCGGCGGGCCGCAGGGAGATGCGGGGCTGACGGGAAGAAAGATTATTGTGGACACCTATGGTGGCTCCTGCCCTCACGGAGGAGGTGCATTTTCAGGAAAAGATCCGACCAAAGTCGACCGTTCAGCCTCCTACGCCGCGCGCCATATTGCCAAAAATCTTGTTGCTGCGGGTGTCTGCGAAAAGATTACGATTCAGATTTCTTATGCGATTGGCATCGTGCAGCCGGTCTCCATTATGGTCGATACCCAAAATACGGCTGTTGTTGATGAAGAAAAGATACAGCTGTGTATAAAAGAACTCTTTGATCTGAGTCCGAAAGGGATCATAAAAAACCTTGATCTTTTGCGCCCGATCTACCGCCGAACCGCCTCATACGGGCACTTTGGGCGCGAAGAAGAGCTCTTCGCCTGGGAGAGAACAGATAAAACAGATGAGATAAAAAGTTACTTAGGTCTTTAATGTGTAAAAATTAGCAGAGATTTTTGTGACATTTAAAAAAAATTTGATATAGTTAGCTCGAACATTTAAATTAGGAGAAATGATATGGCAGTATTTATAAATGACACATGTATTAATTGTGGCGCATGTATTGATGAGTGTCCTGTTGAAGCGATTGTTGACGAGGACGATAACCCAGCGGGTGAAGAACTTTACTATGTCTATCCGGACAAATGTGTAGAGTGTGTTGATCACCACGATGAGCCGGCATGTGCTACTGCGTGTCCGACTGAGGGTTGTATCACTTGGGACATGCCGTTTACATCTGAGAACAAAGATTTCTTCGGCGCAGGAAACTATGTTGACGGTAAAAACTACGTGATGGAAGATGCGGATGCCGAAATGCCATTCCGTTCAGACATCAGCGAAGATGCACGTAAAAACCGTGTCAACGTTGTAGACTAGGCTATCTCTATTTACAACGCTTAATTTTGAGGCTTCGGCCTCATCTTCTTAAACTTTTTTCCAACTTTTAACTTAAAACAAAACAATTTACGATATTATTGCGGTTCTATTTTAATCTAGGAGCCTTGATGGAACAGACACTATCAATTATTAAACCAGATGCAGTTGCTAAAGGTGTTATCGGTAAGATCATAGACCGTTTCGAAAGCAACGGCCTTCGTATTGCTGCCGCAAAAAAAATGCAGCTTTCACGCGCTGATGCTGAAGCATTTTATGCAGTTCACGCCGCTCGTCCTTTCTTCAATGACCTTGTCGAATTCATGATCTCTGGTCCTGTGTTTGTTATGGTATTAGAAGGCAAGGGTGCTATGGCTAAAAACCGTGATCTTATGGGTGCCACTAACCCTCAAGAAGCTGAGCCGGGTACAATCCGCGCTGATTTTGCTGACAGTATTGATGCTAATGCTGTTCACGGAAGCGATTCTGTAGAAAATGCAGCCAATGAGATTAAATTCTTTTTCTCAGGTAGAGAAATCCTTTAATCCATGAAAATCGGCTTCAATAAGGTCGGTAGTACGGCCATCCCTTTTGAAATTTCGAAAGAGAATCTAAAGTTTTCAGGAATGTTGTTTAAATATAGTCGTTCTTTGATACAATTAGAGGCTAAAATCACAGGCGAACTATTGATAGCCTGCGATCTCTGTGCCGAGGACTCTATGAGCCCCATAAACGAAGACGTAAAGTTCTATCTTAGCGATGGGATCTATACGGATGCCGATACACATGAGTGTGATATCGTCGAAGTTGAAAACTCTATGATCGATCTTGATGATATCTTAGAATCCGAGATAGAGTTGTATAAAAGCAGCTATTTTAGCTGTGAAAAATGTCAAAATAAATAAGGAGAAACCCCTATGGCAGTACCAAAGAGAAGAGTATCGAAAACACGTGGCGCAAAACGTCGTACACACTACAAGATTTCACTGGCTCGTCCGATCAAAGACAAAGACGGCACATGGAAATTACCACATCACATCAACCCAACAACAGGTGAGTACAAATAGTCAATGGTTAAAATTGCTATTGATGCAATGGGCGGGGACTTTGGTCCTGAGCCAATTGTAAAAGGAACGATTGAAGCACTCAAAGAGAAGAAGTTTGAGGCTATTCTTGTTGGGAATAAAGATGAAATCTTATCTCTGTTACCAAAAGGCTATAAAGATAAGATTTCTATTGTAGAAGCATCTGATGTGATCAGTATGCATGACGCTGCAACAGACGCACTCAAGCGCAAAGAGAGTTCAATCTTTAAAGCGGTTGAATTGGTTCGAAACAAAGAGGCTGACGGTGTTGTATCGGCAGGTCACAGCGGGGCTACAATGACATTGGCGACTCTGCGCCTTGGACGTTTGAAACATGTTTCGCGTCCGGCCCTGGTTACTCTGATGCCGGCCAAGTCGGCCAAGCGTACCGTCTTGCTTGATGTGGGTGCAAACGTCGACTGCCGTGCTGAACACCTGAGAGAGTTTGCGGTTATGGGCCACTACTATGCCCAGGATATGCTTGGCATAAAAGAGCCAAGCATCGGTCTGCTCGCCAATGGCGAAGAAGACAGCAAGGGCAACGAGGTGACCAAAGAGGCTTTTAAATTGCTCAAAGGGTATGAAGGCTTCAAGGGAAATGTCGAAGGCGGAGATATTTTTAACGGCTCGACAAATGTCGTGGTCTGCGATGGATTTATCGGAAACCTAGTGTTGAAAACATCCGAAGGCGTGGCCAACACGATATCATTTTTCATCAAAGAGTACATCCGCAAGTCTCCGATCGCGATCACGGGTGCGCTTTTGATGAAAAGAGTGTTCAAGTTGCTTAAAAAAGAGATTGACTACGCTGAGATAGGTGGAGCACCGCTGATCGGGATCAAGGGGTGTGCTATCGTCTCTCATGGCAAGTCTAATCCAAAAGCGATCAAAAATGCCATCTTTCAGGCGATTCGATATGTGGACACCGGCGTGAACGAACACATTGAAGCACGCTTAGAAAAACTGATCCAAAAAGATGTCTAGTAATAAAAAGTGAGTAAACCTCACATTTTAGTATAAGCAAAATAAATTTGAAGGATATCAAAATGTACGCAGCTTTCCGCTCAATAGGTGCTTATGTACCTGAAAAAGTATTGACAAATGATGATCTTACCAAGATGGTTGATACGACAGATGAGTGGATCACAAAACGTACCGGTATCAAAGAGCGCCGTATCGCCGCCAAAGATGAGACTACCTCGGATATGGCAGTCAAAGCAGCAGAAAAAGCGATCGAGCGTTCGGGACTTAAAAAAAGCGATATTGATATGATCGTTGTTGCGACGATCTCCCCGGACTACTTCAATATGCCTTCGACCGCAACGGTTGTCGCGCACAAAATGGGACTTGATAAGGTAACGGCCTTTGATATTTCAGCCGCGTGTACCGGATTTATCTATGTCCTTAGTATAGCAAAGGCTTTTATCGAGTCAGGCATGAAAAAAAACGTACTTATTATTGGTGCTGAGAAGATGTCGGCGATCACCGACTATAGCGATCGCGGTACCTGTATTCTTTTTGGCGACGGGGCAGGCGCTGCGGTGATCTGTGCAACTGAAAACAAAAAAGAAGCCATTATCGATCTTCATACCGCTTCAGACGGAAGCCTGGGCGACTTTTTGATGACACCAGAGGGCGGAACGGGCAATCCTCATCAAAACGAGCTCAAAGCGGAAGCCTGTTTTATACAGATGAAGGGAAATGAGACCTTTAAGATCGCAGTGCGTACCTTGACAAATGATGTTATTGATATTCTTCAGCATAATGACATCATGTCAAGCGAGATCACACATTTTATCCCGCACCAGGCTAATTACCGCATCATAAAAGCGGTTGGTGATGCCTTGAAACTGAATGATGATCAGGTGGTTCTGACGGTGCACAAGTACGGAAACACTTCGGGCGCATCCATACCGATGGCCATGAATGACCTCTATGAGGAGGGCAATCTAAAGGCGGGCGATCTTATGCTTCTGGACGCTTTCGGCGGCGGACTCACCTGGGGATCGGCTCTGCTTCCTTTTGCCGGGAAGTAATATAGTCGTAATAATTTTCTAATATCATATCGGTGTGAAAATACTGATATCGCTTCTGCTTGTCACATCTTCTTCTTCAAACTTGAAATGGCGCATCGAAAACATTGAATCTATCGGAACAACCGTAGATAAACTGCTCGATATCAAAGAATCAAACCTACCTATCAATGCAGAGTCCCTGCACGAAGTACTCTTCTTTATACACATTATACGGTCTTGGCGAGAAACTCATCAAAGCCAAGAGCCTGTCTGTGACCATAATGCCGAAGAAGAACTCCAAACAAAAAGCGGATATCCTTAAATGCCTAAGCTCGTATGAACCCTTGCTGATCTATTTCTATAGAGGTGCCCTATAGAGACATTTATACGGTAGTCGTCGCATTTTTGGCCAGTACGATTCCTATGGCGTGGTTTTCTTTTGGAATGCATATGCTCCACCTCCCCTTTACGCTGGAAGTATTGATCACAATGATCATCTCCTTGGGGCTGGCATCAGATGTGACGATATGCTTTGCCTATAAGTATTGGTGGGCGCATTTTTTCGGACGCACCAAAAAGCATAGCCTGGAGATTGTCTTCTTTTACGGGCTCTCCTTCTCATGCCTCTTGACCTTTCAGCTTATAGGAGAGTACTCGGCTGTATTGATAATGATGTCACTGGCAGTCGTTCTGTTCGTCTTGCTGATTTTGCTTTTGGTAATCGACAAATATCTTCAAGAGAGTATTCGAAATACAATGAGTAATTGCAGGCAGAGAATCTATTAAAAAAGATACTTTTTTGAAAACAAATCACAACTTTTAAAATTCCCTCAAAAAACCCTTGACATGAAAGTAAAAATCTCCTATAA
>JACUTT010000077.1 GCA_014859655.1 Campylobacterales bacterium | reverse complement strand
CATGGACTGATGTATGGGAACCACCTCGGGAGAGATGGTTCCAGAGACGCACCACGGGCATTCTCTTTGGTCAAATGACACCTCTCGTCATCCTCGGGCTGGACCCGGGGATCTCGTCCCGTCCTCTCCTGAGGCGGGATGCATACAGATGTTTGAGCGCTCAACGACGCATGGACTGATGTATGGGAACCACCTCGGGAGAGATGGTTCCAGAGACGCACCACAGGCATTCCTTTCGGTCAAATGACACCTCTCGTCATCCACAACGATGACAGCCATATCCGAACTTATGAAGGGTGGCCGTAAAGCGATGGGATGGAGAATGAGCTATGCTATAATAATCACAATCAAGAATGAGGAAGGCATGTGAGTTTTATTTATCGAGTCCATGCAGTTGAGAGAATGTTTCAAAGAGACATTGAAGAGGTCAATGTTGAGCATGTTGTCAATAATGGTGAAATTATTGAAAGATATGCTGATGATAAACCTTATACCTCTTAGTTGTCTTTAGGGTTTGTAAACGATGTACCTTTGCATGTTGTTTATGCCAAAGACGAAGAGGAAAACTTTATTGTTATTACAGTTTATGTGCCAAGTCTTGAAAAGTGGGAAAACGATACGAGAACGAGAAGGAGTCAAAAATGAAATGTGTAATTTGTAAAAATGGTGACACCAAAAATGGCTTTACAACAATAACACTCGAAAAAAATGGAGCAACACTTGTTTTCAAAAATGTACCAGCTCTAGTTTGTGATAATTGTGGAGAGAAATATTTAGAAGACAGTGTTTCAAAAGAACTTTTATTTAAAGCCAAAGGAATTTTAGAAAGTGGTGTAGAGGTAGATATACGTGATTATCAAAAAGTAGCCTAAGAAACACACAAGCCTCCTTCGCAAAGTATGAGTTTTATGAATTGAGGTGGGATGCAGGATCGTAAAAACATAAGCTATACTAAAGCAACCGGAGAACAGATGAAAGAAAACCAAAAAGTCGCTCCCATCACGGGGCTCTATAAGACTATGCGTTATTTTAAATAAAATGAGCCAATAATGAGACTTAGCATTTTCGAAGTACAATCTATTGTAGATACATTTCATGAAGTGTTTGGCGATGGAAAGATTTATCTTTTTGGAAGTCGTGTAGATGAGACTAAAAAAGGTGGAGATATAGACCTCTTTATCGATGTGCCCTCTTGTGATGATGAGCACTCAAAAAAGATAGAGTTCTTAACAAAGCTAGAAAGAAAAATTGGTGAGCAAAAGATCGATGTGGTATTTAAAAAAGACGACTCAAGACTTATAGAACAAGAGATCAACAAGCAAAAGGTGGAACTTAGTATGGAAAACATCAGACTTCAAAAATATTTCAAAGAGTGTGAAAAACATTTACTAAGGATGGAGCAGGCTTACAGCGAAGTTAAAGACCTCTTGCCTCTTTCACATAATCAATACAGCGATCTAAAAGACGAAGAGGTTAAAAATATTGACCAGTTTTTATTCAGGTTTTCCAAGATGCAAGATACAATTGGCGACAAAATATTTAAAACGATCTTGCAAGACTATAATCCAGATTTTCAAAAGCTAAGCTTTTTGGATTTTTTACATGAGTTAGAAAAAAGAGAGATCATTGCAAGTGCTCAGGATTGGATAATCTTAAGAAAAGTCAGAAACAATATCGCACATCAATACGATGATGAGCCAGAAGAGATGAGCCGGGCTATCAATGATATTTTTGCGCAATTTAGTACGCTAAAGCAGATTTTTGAGAAGTTAAAAGCTAAAGGGCACCTCTAAATACAAAAAAGAAGTGTCAGGTGAAAAAAACTAGCAAGCACCGCCCTGGGATCTCGTCTCGTCCTCTCCTGAGGCGGGATGCATACAGATGTTTGAGCGCTCAACGACGCATGGCCTGATGTATGGGAACCGCCTCGGGAGAGGATGGTTCCAGAGAGTGCCTGAATAGGAACTTTACTCAAAAGATCAGACACTCTCTAGGAACTTTTATCTAAAAAAGATAAAATAGCATTTATTTATTATAATCTGTTAAGTTTTATAGCGTGCAGTGAAGGGGAGTTGTGAAGTACAGTGTTTCGAGGGTGGCTCTTTTTGGGGTTGATGTGTTTGCCATATTTGCTTCTATAGCGCTGGCATATGGGTTGCGCGGGAGTCTGGAAGGGTGGATAAACGCGGCGGTGCAGAAGGAGCTCTTTGCCTATACGGGCAATCTCATCGTCTATGCGGTGGTTATCGTGGCTTTTTTCAGTGAGAAGCTCTATAAGCGTCGTTATGATTTCTGGGAGGAGACACGCCTGATATTTAGGGCCTTGCTGATCTCTTTGGTCATCGTGCTCTCCATCCTGGCCTTGACGAAGAGCATCGGGGATTACTCGCGCTTTGTGATCATTGCCTCCTTTGTCTTTATGGCGCTGCTGATTCCTGTTTTTAAAAACATGACAAAAAGAGCTCTTTTCAGGCTTGGGCTGTGGAAGCGCTACGCAGAAGTCTGCGGCAAGGATGCGTACATCACAGAAGAGGTCTTCGGCAATCCCTACCTGGGCTATGTTCAGGCCAGCTATGCGGATGCGCAGACGGTATTTATCGACACGGATGGCATCTCGGCGCAGGAGCTGCAGGAGCGTCTGGACGAGACCCTCAGAGAGAAAAAAGAGGTGCTCTTCATCCCTCTGTTGCAGTCGTACAACCTCTCAAACGCCAATATCATAGAACTTACAAACACGCGTAAAAACCTGATCGTCGTTGAAAATGCTCTGTTGAAAACGTCCAACATCTGGATAAAGAAGTTCTCCGACCTCTTCTTGTCGCTTCTTGTTTTCCCGCTCTTGCTGCTGCTCTTTGGTCTCATCGTCGTGTTGATGAAAAAAGAGGAGCCGAAGGGGAGTATCTTTTTTAGGCAGATGCGTATGGGGTGCAACGGCGAAGAGTTCTTGTGTTACAAGTTCCGCTCCATGCGCGAGGATGGGGACGCGGTCCTGGAGGCTTATCTCAAAAAGCATCCGGAAGAAGTAAGTAACTATGAGAAGTATCACAAGTATGTGAACGATCCCCGCATTACAAGGATAGGCCATGTTATGCGCAAGACCTCACTGGATGAGCTTCCGCAGATCATCAATGTCATCAAAGGCGAGATGAGCCTCATCGGCCCCCGCCCTTACATGCCCAATGAAAAAGAGAAGATAGGCGAGCGCATCGACATGGTACTGGCCGTCAAACCGGGTATTACCGGGCTATGGCAGGTCAGCGGCAGAAGCGAAGTGGATTTTCACTCGCGCGTCGACATGGATGTCTGGTACACCCGCAACTGGAACCTCTGGCTGGACTTCGTGATCCTGGTCAAGACGATCAAGGTTGTTCTTTTTAGAGATGGAGCGAGTTAAGGGTAGAAGAGTGGAAGGGTTCGCTTCGCTTATGGGTGGATGGGGAAGAGCGGGAGTTTTCTCGTCCCATCCTCTCCTGAGGTGGGATGCATACAGATGTTTGAATGGTTGATGACGCATGGGCTGATGTATGGGAACCACCTCGGGAGAGATGGTTCCAGAGAGTTGTGGAGCCAGTTTCTTGTCATCCTCGGGCACCGACCCGGGGATCCAAAGTGTAGGAGAGAGATTCCCAATCAAGTTGGGAATGACGAACGTAGGAGTTGGGAATGACTTTTCCCGTCATCCTCGGGCTGGATCCGGGGATCTCGTCCCATCCTCTCCTGAGGTGGGATGCATACAGATGTTTGAATGGTTGATGACGCATGGGCT
>JACUTT010000032.1 GCA_014859655.1 Campylobacterales bacterium | reverse complement strand
TGTTTTAACGTTTGGGCTGCCGTATGGGTTACATCTCGCCAGAGGTGGAACCAGAGGGTTGCTTTATCATGTCCGTCTCATTCCATCCTTTAGCGGCTGTAAAGCCCTCTGTAAGTGAGATTGAGCTACTCTTATTTTAATGAATACTACGGAGAAAATTTGAAATATTTAATTGATTTTTTAGATGTCAAAAATGTCGAAGATGCGAAAATATATGAGCATTTGAAATGTTCGGCAGAAGAGGGCAAAATCCTTCAGTATATGACGAAAAAGTTTGTAAGTGGCGTGGAGGATGTTATCATCTCTGATATGTTACAGGATATATTTGGAGAAGATGATTATGTTTATCTTGATTATCTTGTCACGGCGAAATCTGCTTTGGAGTTAGGCTGGATTGTTCAGCAGTCGTTTCAGCCGCTTAAGATCGGTGATATGTCGCGTCTTGAGCTGTTGAACAGTGCCGTCTCTTTGACCGTCTCTTTTTTGAAGCTGCTTGAAGAGGGAAACAATGAACTGGCTTTGCCTGAGATTAAGCCTTATGAGGACCACCTAGAGTATCTGCAGGACCAGTTTTTTCGCATTGAGTCTTATCAGAAGATGAGCTCGATACGTCAGAATGTGCATGAAAATGCATTGGGGGTCAACCGGGTCAAGAGCAAGCTTGACCTGCTTGAAAAACGGATAAGAGAACGGGTGAGTGCAACAGAAAAAGAGGTTGTTCTGGAAAAGTTTTTTAAACAGAAGAAACTTGAAGAGAAAGAACAGGTTATCTTCTTGGCGCTCTTGAAAGAGGAGTACTCTGCCGGTGACAGTAATCTTCGTGAGATGAATGCTCTGATCGACCTGATATCTTTTGACGAATACGA
Source organism: Campylobacterales bacterium (assembly GCA_014859655.1). Taxonomy (GTDB): domain Bacteria; phylum Campylobacterota; class Campylobacteria; order Campylobacterales; family Sulfurimonadaceae. Next base: position 21,416 of record JACUTT010000032.1, on the reverse strand, counting down.
GCGAATCAAAAACCGCTCCCTTCTTGAAGACGGAGCGAAACTTATTGCAGAAGAGCTGATCGACTATGAGGAGATGCTGAATCCTTTCGGCGGGATAAGCCGGGCATTTTTTATTCTCGATGATGTTCTGCAGGAGATAATTCATCCGCAGAAAAAGAAAAAAGTCCGCAAGCTCAAGCTGGAAACACTGATTAAAGAACAAGATATTTTCGAGCTTATCGATCCTACTACTTCGCTCGATGATGTTGTTTTGCATCCGAAAACTGAAGAAACACTGAGCGCCTTGATGCGTCAGGTGGACAAAGAGGTCGTGGCTCGCCTGCAGCAGTGGGGGGTAAAAGATAAGCGTTCCGGAATAGATGCCCGTGTGATGTTCTACGGCCATCCGGGAACGGGAAAAACGATGACAGCCTACTCTCTGGCCAAATCGCTTAAGCGCCAGGTCCTTGCCTTTGACTGCTCCAAAATTCTCTCTATGTATGTTGGCGAGAGCGAAAAGAATGTGCGCAAGATATTTGACACCTATTACGATTTGACTCACAAGACAAAATCTGAGCCGATTTTGCTACTGAATGAAGCAGACCAGTTTCTTGGCGCACGCTCTCAAGGACCCGGAAGCTCAACGGACCAGATGCACAATCAGATGCAAAACATCTTTTTGGAGCAGATCGAGAAGTTTGAAGGGATGCTGGTGGCAACAACAAACCTTCTAGAGAACATAGATCCGGCTTTTTCACGCCGTTTTAACTACAAAATCGAGTTTAAGAAACCGAATTTTGAGCAGAGGCTCCTACTTTGGAAAAAGATGTTACCTTTTAACGCACCTTTTGAAAAAGAGTTTGATATCAAGCTTTTGGCCGAGTATGGACTTACCGGGGGACAGATTAATCTTGTTATTAAAAACACGGCCTATGTTGTTGCGACCCGCAAAGATCCTATTTTTGGGCTGGAGGACTTTGTCAAAGAGATTGAAAAAGAGAAGTCTGGTACCTTTGATGCCGAAAAATCCATGGGCTTCATGAACAATTAAATCCGCTATAGCAATACTTGTAGGTCTGCCTGTTTCTTTAAGTTACAGGCAGCCTTTTTAACGCCCCTAATAAATTCGCTTTAATCCATCTTTTGCTATGATGTTGCCATTATCTATGTTTATGCAGACAGAGTGTGATTTGCCCCCTTGTTAAGGGCTTTTACGAGAGAATTAACTGCATAATTTAAGAAAGGTTTTTTTTATGGAACATATAGACGTTGCTCACCCCTATTTCGGGGTATTTCTGCTGTTTGTGATTACGTTTGGGGCATTTTGGACGACAACAGTAGCGGCGCGCTTCGTCAGTCGTGCACTGGCTGCAAAAGACACCGAGAAGATCAAGCTGTCGATTTACGAGTGCGGGCCGGAAGTGACAAAGCAGCCGAACCGTATCTCTACGCAGTTTTATCTTTTTGCGCTTCTTTTTCTGCTTTTTGATGTCGAAGTCGTTTTTATGTTCCCATGGGCAATTGACTTTAAGTTGCTTGGATGGTTCGGATTTGTTGAGATGATGCTATTTATTTTATTGCTAGCTATCGGTTTTGTATATGCATGGAAAAAAGGAGCACTTGAATGGCACAGCATCAAGTAAACTACACCCAAGACGGCGGACTTCCTGTCGCCTTGACGTCGGTAGACAAGGTAATCAACTGGGGACGTTCCAACTCGCTTTGGGCGATGACATATGGTCTGGCATGCTGCGGTATCGAGATGATGGCTTCGGGCGCATCACGCTACGATTTCGACCGCTTTGGCACGATCTTCCGTGCCTCGCCTCGTCAGTCTGACCTGATGATCGTCGCGGGAACCTTGACCAAAAAACACGCCGAGTTCATCAAGCGTCTTTATGACCAGATGGCAGAGCCTCGATGGGTCATCTCTATGGGTTCGTGCGCCAATACGGGCGGTATGTTCAACACCTATGCAACGGTTCAGGGTGTGGACCGCATCATTCCCGTGGATCTTTATCTTCCGGGCTGTGCACCGCGTCCGGAAACACTTCAGTACGCGGTTATGATGCTTCAGAAGAAGATCCGCGCGGAAAAAGCGGGCAGAGCACAACGTCCTAAAAGGTTGGTCTAATGCGAAAATACGTTCCTAAAGATGATGTACAGAAAAAAGCCTACTATACCGACCGTTTCTGGGTTGCTCCTCAGGTTGCAAAATCACCTGTTGAAACGGACGCGGTCTTTGCTGCTGATCTGGAAGCTATCAAAGCCAAATGCGAGGTACTTGATGCCTATATTCAGGTAGACCAGCTGGTCGTACTTATCAATCCGAATGACAACTTCACCGTTGCGCAGATCTTGAAAGAGGAGTGTGGCTACAACCAGCTTTCGGAGTGCTCGGCCATTGACTGGCTGGCCAAACAGAAGCAGTTTGAGGTCTTTTATCAGTTCCTTTCTATGAGCAAACGCAAACGTATGCGTGTGAAATGTTTTATTGACAAAGAGCAGGCGGTTGAGTCGCTTAATCCGCTGTACCGTTCAGCAGACTGGGCGGAGCGCGAGATGTACGATATGTTTGGGGTAAAAGTGAACAATCACCCCTACATGAAACGCATCTTGATGCCGGATGACTGGGTAGGACACCCTCTGTTGAAGACGTACCCTTTACAGGGTGACGAAGCGGCTTCGTGGTATGAGGTCGACCGTATCTACGGCAAAGAAGCACGCGATATCATCGGGCCTGAAAACCGTGAGAGCGCCGTTGTCGACCGCTATGACACCGAGCGTTTCGGACGTCTTGGCCATGAGGTTGCACGCGGCAGCGAGTTTGACGAAAACCAGCCGGTAACGCCGCTTGCCTATCAAGAAGAGGGCGGTGTATTCATCGTAAAAAAATTCCAAGAAGACGGTGCTGTAACCATTACAGACCGCAAGCGATAGGACACCCATGCAACAGCCAAACAGATTACGACCATTTTTTGAAAATATCAGCTTTGACCGCAAAGATAACGAGATGGTTATCAACTTCGGTCCTCAGCACCCTTCGGCGCACGGACAGCTTCGTCTGATCCTGCACCTACAGCAAGAGCAGATCACCAAAGCGCATCCGGACATTGGCTACCTGCACCGTGGTATGGAGAAGATGGCGGAGAACATGATCTACAATGAATTCATGCCGACAACTGACCGTATGGACTACATCGCCTCAAGCTCGAACAACTACGGCTTTGCCCTGGCGGTTGAGAAGCTGATCGGGCTTCAGGTTCCGCGCCGTGCGAAGGTTATCCGCATGATGCTGCTTGAGATCAACCGATTGATGTCCCACCTTTTTTGGCTGGCGACAACGGCGCTTGATATCGGTGCGATGACGGTCTTCTTGTATGCTTTTCGTGAGCGCGAATATCTGATGGATATCATCGAAGACTACTGCGGGGCGCGTTTGACGCACTCCTCTATCCGCATCGGCGGGGTGCCTTTGGACATTCCGGACAATTTTATTCATGATCTTAAAGCATTTTTGGACAAGTTCCCTCAGGATCTCAAAGATTACGAGGATCTGCTTGACTCTAACCGTATCTGGAAGATGCGTATGGAAAATGTCGGTGTCATCTCTAAAGAGATGGCGCAGTCGTGGGGATGTTCGGGCGTAATGCTTCGCGCTTCCGGCGTCAACTGGGATATTCGAAAAGAGGAGCCGTATGAGCTTTATGACGAAATCGAGTTTGACGTGCCTGTCTCCGAAAAAGGCGACAACTACGCGCGGTATAAGCTCTATATGGCCGAGATGCGCGAAACATCCAAGATCCTTTACCAGACAATAAAGATGTATGAGGGCACGGTCAAAGAAAATCAGACTGAGCTTATGGCCCATGCGCCGCAGTATATCTCTGCGCCGAAGATCGACATTATGACGCAGAACTACTCTTTGATGCAGCACTTCGTCCTTGTGACTCAGGGGATGCGTCCCCCGGTAGGCGAGGTCTATATTGCGACCGAATCGCCAAAGGGTGAACTCGGCTTTTATATCAACTCGCAGGGCGGCCCGTATCCGTACCGTCTGAAAGTGCGTGCGCCTTCTTTCTGGCACACAGGTATTTTGACAGATCTTCTTCCGGGCTCTATGATTCCGGACGTTGTATCCATTATCGGTACGACTAACATCGTATTCGGTGAAGTTGACCGATAAGGGGAAATGTATGAAACGATATGATTTAAGACATTTAAAAGAGAACTTCGACGACCGCATGAAAGAGATCGTGACAAACGAGATCACAGCGGGCGAAGTGATTATATTTTTATTTGAGATTGGTGATTTTTCTCCTATTCAACGTAGTGCAGATCTCATCAAAGCCTGCGGCTGTGAGCTGATAAACTCACTAAAATTCAACGAAGTCGATTGGACCCTCGTTGTCAGAAAATAAGCGAGTACAGTTATGAGCAAAGTTTATTTTTCTACTTGGCGTGGCGAAATGATCAACAACATCAATGTGCCCCAAGACGAGTGGAAAGAGTCGGCCTATAATCTACCGGCACAATACGACAGTGCTCGTGATGCAAAAGCTTTTATCGGCTGGGACGGCGTAGCGCTTTTTAAAGGCGACATTGACGTTGTGCGTTTGGCCACAGAGTATGCCGCACAGTACCAGATCTATTCTGAGGCCTGTGGACGCTGTGCACCGGGACGCTGGGGCGGACGAATACTTTATGACCTGATGGACAAGATTGCTCGTGGAGAGGGGAGCGTTGCCGATATGGATCACTTAAAAGAGGTCTCTCGTACGATGCAGACGACCTCTAAGTGTGAGATCGGAAAAACGGTCCCTACCCCGCTTTTGGATCTGATGGAGCATTTTGAGGCAGATTTTATGGATCTGATCGATAACCAAAAAGCCTCGCCGCACTACCATCTCAAAGAGATAAGCTATATTGCAAAGATAACCGCGCCCTGCACGGACGCCTGTCCCGCACACGTCGATATTCCCGGCTATATCGAAGGGGTACGCGACCTTCGTTTTGACGACTCTTTGATAGCGACGCGGCAGACGATGCCGCTGGCGCATACCTGCGGGCGTGTCTGTCCCCACCCTTGCGAGGATGAGTGCCGCCGTACCAACCTTGATGAGCCTATCTCCATTATGGCGCTGAAGCGTCTTGGCGCGGATTATGAGACAGACCACGGTTTCGGATTTTTCCATCCGATAGAAAAGAAGGCATCGACCGGCAAAAAAGTAGCGGTTATCGGTTCCGGTCCTGCCGGACTCACCACGGCCTACTACCTTGCGCTTGAGGGCGTTCATTGTGATGTCTATGAAGAGCTTCCGGTGCTTGGCGGAGAAGTCGCCGTCGGTGTGCCTGAATACCGCATGCCGATCGACAAGTACAACAAAGATATCGAAGCGGTAGCTGATCTTGGGGTGAACTTTATCACCAACACCAAGGTAACGGCCGACATGATGCGCCAGTTCGAAAAAGAGTATGACGCGATCATGGTCGCAACGGGCACGCGCATCTCAAAAGCGGTGCGCTGCCAAAACGAGCGTCCTGAGATAGAGGGATACTGGGGAGCGATCGAGATGCTTGACCAGATCAACCTCTGGGACAAATACGGCATCGGCGAGCCGGTGGACCTTACCGGCAAGACCGTGGCCTGTGTCGGCGGCGGCTTTACCTCGATGGACGTTGTGCGCTGTTCTATCCGAGCGGGTGCGAAACGGGTTATCATGCTCTATCGACGTGATGAAAAGACGATCATTCGTAACACGACCTATGAAGAGTATCATGAAGCGGTCGAAGAGGGCGTCGAGTTTATCTTCCACTCCGCGGTGGACCGTATAGTAGACGAGAATGATGTCTTGAAATCTTTGATCGTCGATATGTATGAACTTGTTCCTGATCCCGAAGGTGGCCGTCCGAATCTCGAGAAGATCGAAGGTGCCTCGTATGAACTGGAAGTCGACTATCTTATCCCGGCGGTTTCACAGTCGGCTGATTTGGATCTTCTGCCTGAAGAGTGGGCACTTGAACAGACCTCCTGGGCGACGATCAAGACCAACGGCAAGGACTATATGACCTCGCGCAAGGGCATTTTTGCCTCCGGCGACTGCGAGTATGGCCCGATGACGATCGTCAATGCGGTCGGTCAGGCGAAGCGTGCCGCCTCGGTTATGGCGCGATACGTGCAGACAGGCGAAGTGACCCTTCTGGATGACGAGATCATGGAAGACCACCTGCGCAAGATGAAAGTCTATGACAAAAACGAAAAGGTCACAGGCTGGCTTCCGGGTCTTCCTCGTGAGCAGAGCGAGGTTTTGAGCGCGGATGAGCGCAAGACGAATAACAGAGAAGTCAATCTTGGTTTCACTCAAGAGCAGGCAATTGCTGAGGCAGACCGCTGTATGCGCTGCTACTACATTGCTATGGCAGCGGTATAGGAGACTTGATGGTAAATTTTACAATTAATGGCCAGAGTGTCTCATGCGAGAAGGGCGAAACAATACTGAATGTCGCACGCAAGAACGCGATCTACATTCCGACGATGTGCTACCTTCAAAAGACGACACCCTGCGCTTCCTGCCGTTTGTGTTCGGTAGAGGCTGAGGGTGTGGAGGGTTTTGTTCTCTCCTGCCAGGCCCCTGCTATAGAAGGACTCTGCGTTATAACCGAGTCCGACTCCCTACACAAAGAGCGCGTGAACATCATGAAGATGTACGATGTGAACCACCCGCTTGAGTGCGGTGTCTGCGACAAATCGGGTGCCTGCGATCTTCAGAACAAGACCCTTGAGTTCAATGTCGGCACCCAGGAGTTCAGTGCAAAAGATCAACACAGAAAGATCGAACACTGGGGCCGGATCAATTATGACCCGGCCCTGTGCATACTCTGCGAGAAGTGTACGCACGTCTGCAACGAGGTGATCGGCGATGACGCGATCGACCTTTATTTCGGCGGATACGGTTCAAAGGTCATCCCTAAAAATTCCGAGACGCTGGACTGTACGTTCTGCGGCGAATGTATCTCCGTCTGCCCGGTGGGCGCGCTTGTCTCTTCTGATTTTCAGTATACGGCCAATGCTTGGGAGCTTTCAAAGATACCTGCCGCCTGCGCGCACTGCTCGGCAGCCTGTGCGCTTGAGTATGAGGTGAAACACGAGAGCATCGATGCGATCGGCCAAGAGAAGATCTACCGCGTGACCAATGATTTTGAGGTCAACACCCTCTGCGGTGCGGGCCGTTTTGCCTATGACTTTGAAAACCGTATCTACGGCAAAGACAAAGAGGCCTTCTTGGGCGCTATAGAAGCCATCAAAAAGGGCGCTATCCGTTTTAGCTCTTTGATCACCAACGAAGAGGCGATGATACTGCAGAGAATGAAAGAGAAGCTGGGCATCAAGCTTTTCAACCAGGAGGCACTGAACTTTTCCAAGTTTATGAAGGCCTATGGCTCGACAAGCGGCCAGTCGCTCTATAGCGCAACGCTTGAGCATATCCGCAGCTCGGACGCCATTGTGATCATCGGAAGCCGTATTGCTACGGACAACCCGGCGGTTCGCTACGCGATGACGACAGCGGCGCGCCACAAGGGTGCACGCATCACCTACATGCACCCGATCGAAGATGCTTTAATGCAGAACACGGCCAAGCAGTATGTGAAGTATGAGGTGGGAGCCGAAGAGGGCGTGATGGCACTGCTTGCCAAAACCCTTTTAGAGGGCAAAACGCTTGATTCTGAGATCTCTGCCTTCTTTGCGGAGCTTGACCTCGGCTATCTGGAAGCGGAATCAAATGTCGGCGATGAAGAGATGATGCAGCTGAAGAAAAATCTGACGCGCACGAAAAAGCGCACACTGATCCTCGGCGCCGACCTGATTGCCCACGCCAAAGCGGAAAATATCGCCCGTCTTGCCGGTCTGATCGAGAAGCATACGGAGTTCAAGGTGATGATCGTTGCTCCCTCGACAAACACCCTGGGAGTGAGCCTGATCTGCGACCTTGACGAAGAGAGTGAGGGGTATGCCGTCGGCTATAACGCACGGGGCGAATTCGTGCTCTCCTCTTTTGGCGAAGGAGATTTGGACATGCCTTCGCTCAACCAGCAGGAGGGGACATTTACGACTATTGACAAACGTGTCGTGCCGACAAACGTGGCCCTGCCTTACAACGGCTATGTGCTGAACGACCTGGCCAATGCCCTGGGTATAAGAGCGGAGTACACGATAGACTACACTTCGCAGCTTCCCTATTCGGTCGGCTTTGAGTGCAATGCATTTGACACGCTAAATGCCCGCTATGGCAATGCGATCAAAGACAGCCGCGGCTATGAGCTCAAAAGCATAGAAGTCACATGTGACGGAGTACTTTCGAGCGTGGATGAGCTTCCTGAGTTTAACGGGACCGTACTCTATGCCTGCAACCCGGTACTGCAGTTTACGCCGAACACGCAAAAGGCGCATCAGCTTGAGGAAGAGGCCTGCTTGAGAGGTTCTGAGCAGTTTGCGATCGCGGCGAAACTTTCTGACGGCGACAGGGTAGAGTTCGATTTTGGCACACTCAGACAGAAGCGCATATTTAAGATCGATACCGCGCTGAAGGGTACGATCGCCCTGAACCCTGCGTATGACCTGGGTCTGGCGGCAATGGTGAGCTCGTATCGCTACCAAAGTGTAAAAATATCAAAAGTAGGAAGTTAATTATGAGTGATATCACAATTACGATTGATGGACGTGAAGTTCAGACGCAAGAGGGCGAATTTATTTTAAATGCCGCCCGGGCGAATGATATTTTTATTCCGGCAATTTGTTATTTGACACGCTGCAGCCCTACGCTTGCCTGCCGCATTTGTCTGGTGGAAGCAGACGGCAAGCAGGTCTATGCCTGTAATGCCAAAGCCAAAGAGGGCATGGTCGTTTCGACCTCGACGGAAAACATCGAGCAGGAGAGACGCGCTATCATGGAAGTCTATGATGTCAACCATCCGCTTCAGTGCGGCGTCTGCGACCAGTCGGGAGAGTGTGAACTTCAGAACTATACCCTGGAGATGGGCGTTGATTCTCAGAGCTACTCAGTTCGAGATGTTGCGCGTCCTTCATCAGACTGGGGCCATATCCATTACGATCCGGGTCTGTGTATCGTCTGTGAACGTTGCGTGACTGTCTGTAAAGACATGATCGGCGACAACGCACTTAAGACGGTTCCCCGCGGTTCCGAGAGCATCAGCGAGGAGCAGAAAGAATCTATGCCCAAAGATGCCTACGCGATGTGGAACAAGCTGAACAAGTCTGTTATCGGCCTTACTGCCGGCGGAGATATGCTTGATTGTACTTCATGCGGCGAGTGTGCCTCGGTCTGTCCGGTCGGCGCGCTTGTGGACACGGACTATATGTACACCTCGAATGCCTGGGAACACAAACAGATCCCGGCGACCTGCGGCCACTGTTCTGCGGGTTGTCAGATCTCTTACGACACCAAGCACGAATCCATTGACAATCCTGAAGACAAGATCTACCGCGTTATGAACGAGTGGAACTATGTCTCACTTTGCGGCGCGGGACGTTACGCCTACGACTATGAGAACAAGGCTGTAAAAAAAGACGAGGTCGCCTTTGCTAATGCGATCGAGGCATTCAAAAAAGCGGACACGATCAAGTTTACCTCGACCATCACCAATGAAGAGGCCTATATCCTCCAGAGTCTCAAAGAGAAGCGCGGCTATAAGCTGATCAACCCTGAGGCAAAAGCATTTCAGGATTTCCTGAGAGAGTATTCGCAGATCTCGGGTACGGCGCTTTACGGAGCCGACCTTAAGAAGGCCCATGCGTCGAACTTTATCGTCTCCGTCGGTTCAGCACTCAAGAGCGATAATCCAAACGCCCGCTACGCCTTCAACAACTCGATGACGATGAACAAGGGCGCGGGGCTTTACTTCCACCCGCTGGCCGACCCGGTTATTGAGCAGATGGGCAAATCGGTGATGAGTATCACGCACGCGCCGCTCCAAGAAGAGGCAGCGCTTTACCTGATGCTGGATCTTTTTGCAGACAAAGAGAAGCTCCCCTCCGCTATAGCGGACTATCTTGCCTCTTTTCACAGCAGCAAGACGATCACGGTAGAAGAGACAATCAAAGAGAAGGTCATCGAGATCGTCAAAGAGATGAAACGCAACGAAGAGACCGGCGTCGAGGAAGAGGTCGAAGTCGAGAAGTCGAAGATGGTGCCTAAGCAGGTGAGCAAAGAGGTAGAGGTCGACGAGAACCGTCTTCTGGCACTTCTTAATGCCCCGGGCGATTTTGAAGAGAAGATGGAGAAATTCCTGGCCAAAAAAGACGCCTTTGTCCTAATGGTCGGACCGGATCTCTATACTCATCCTGCCTCTGCCAACCTGGCGCGTCTGTGTGCGCTGATCGAGAAGTATACTGCCTTCGAGCTGGTGATGATCCCGACACTGACCAACACCCTGGGCGTCTCGCAGATCTGCGAACTCGATGAGAACGCCGGTTCTTACAGCATCGGTTATAACACCGAGGCGGACTTTGTCCTCTCTGCACTGGGCGGCGGAGATCTTGATATGCCGGCGATCAATCAGCAAGAAGGTACGCTGACTTCGATCAACAAGCGTGTCAATCCGACCAACGCGGCTGTCGGATACAAAGGCTATGAGCTTAACGATCTGGCCAATGCGCTTGGTCTGAATGCCGAGCTTACGGTGGACTACACGAAGCAGCTTCCGCTTTCAAAAGGCTTCAAGGCAGAGGAGTTTGACAGCCTCCCGAACCATTATGAAAATGACGGCACGGAAAAACGCGGCTATCTGCTTGATACGGTGGCCGTAGCTGTAAGCGGCGATGAGAGTGTTGCGGCCTTTGACGAGACTATGGTGATCACAGAGAACGCCCTCTATCTTGCCAATCCGGTTCGTCAGTTCTCCGACTTTACCGCAAAAGCGCACCAGTCCAAAGAGAAGGCGGGCTTCTACGCAGGCAAGCGCTATCTTGAGAGCAAGGGGCTTGGTGAAGGAGACAGAGTTCGGGTCACAACGCACAAGGGCTCACTGGAGACAGAGGTGGTTCATGACCACTTCATCGACGCGGAGATGGGATACCTTACGACATTTGACAGTAATCTAAAATCTGAAGCACTGTTTGACGGCTACCGTTTTACTACAGCTTCAATTGAAAGGGTGTAACGATGGAAACATCATATCTGATAGAGACGATCATCAAGATTGTGACGATTTTACTTGTATTCTCTGCGCTTGCGGGTCTGGGGACCTACTTTGAGCGTAAGGTGCTTGCCTTTATGCAACGCCGCCTCGGGCCGATGATGGTCGGACCGTACGGACTGGCTCAGGTCGCAGCGGACGGGATCAAACTCTTTACGAAAGAGGATATCATCCCGACCAATGTTGTGGCGAGAATCTTTAAGATTGCACCGGTAATCACGGCGGCTACGGCATTTATGGCCGCTGCGGCGATCCCTTTTATGCCGAGCTTCACCATAGGCGGCTACACGGTCAACCCTATCGTCTCGGACATCAATGTCGGCATCTTGTATGTTTTGGGCGTGATGGCAGTCGGGCTTTACGGGCCTCTTCTGGGCGGTATGGCTTCGGCAAACAAGTTCTCTCTTCTCTCCGCGGCGCGGGGTGCTGCCGTCTTTATCTCTTATGAGGTGATCACGGGGTTGTCCTTGCTGGCGCCTTTGATGATGGTGGGTTCGCTTTCGCTGATCGATCTTAACAACTTCCAGATCGAAGGGCAGTGGATGGCCGTCTATCAGCCGGTTGCCTTTGTCCTCTTCTGGATTGCGGGCTTTGCCGAGACGGGACGTACGCCTTTTCACCTGGTGGCCAATGACCACGAGATCATCGACGGTTTCGGTACGGAGTACTCGGGCATGCGCTGGGGTCTTTTCTTTATCGGCGAGTATGCCAATATGTTCTTCTACTCCTTCCTGCTCGCGATCATCTTCCTGGGCGGTTTCGGGGATGGTTCGGTCTTTGGTGCCTTTGCACTTCTGGGAAAAGTTGCGTTTTTCTTCTTCTTCTTTTTGTGGACAAGAGCCGCATGGCCAGACGTTAGACCGGATCAATTGATGTGGCTGTGCTGGAAAGTATTAATGCCTCTAGCCGTGATCAATATTGTGATCACCGGCTTTGTGCTGATGTTTTAAGGGGATATGATGCGTAAATTACCAAGTCTGCAAGACTTTAAAGACAGAAATGTAGCCGAAGGCTCCAGCTATTACAATATCGACGGCGAGGCCTATCCTGAGACAGGCTGGGCTCAGTTCAAACAGGTCGTCACACGTACCTTCAGGCTCGAGCTCTTTGTGGGGCTTTGGGTCGTACTTCGCGAGATGTTCAAGTTTAATATCCACACCGTGCAGTATCCGGCAGAAAAACTTCCTATCGGTCCTCGCTACCGCGCGGTGCACGAGATGCAGCGTCTGTGGGAATCGGGAACGGAGCGCTGTATCGGCTGCGGGCTGTGCGAAAAGATCTGTATCTCCGACTGTATCCGAATGGACACAAAGATCGACGAGAACAGCCGCAAAGCGGTCACGGAGTACACGATCAACCTCGGACGCTGTATCTTCTGCGGCTACTGTGCAGAGGTCTGTCCGGAGCTGGCTATCGTTCACGGAGGACGTTACGAGAACGTCTCCGAGCAGCGTGCGCACTATATCGGTTTTGAAGATATGCTGACACCGCTGGATATGGCGATTTCGGGTAAGGTTGCCGAGTATCCAGGTTTTGGTGCGGTCACACCACACGAAGATGAGCGCGTAAAAGTTACGCCTCTAGCTTACTAAGGAGATTGAATGTTTGAAGCAATAGCTTTTTATCTGTTTGCATTTTTGACGATTGCAATGTTTTGGATTACGGTCACGACAAAGCACGCCCTCTATGCATTGACAGCTTTGGCTGCGGGGATGATCTTCATCTCTGCATTTTTCTTTATCCTTGGAGCCGACTTCATGGGTGTTATCCAGATTATCGTCTACTCGGGTGCGGTGATGGCACTTTATGCCTTCGGGATGATGTTTTTCGATACGACGCGTGAGCTTCATGAGAAGAACCCAAGCAGCACGCTTGTCTTTCTTCTTGGCGGTATGGCGGCACTTCTGGTCGTTATCATGGTCTCTGCGCCTATCGTTTCAGGCAGTATCGAAGCCGCCTATCCGATCATCGAAGGCATTGGTAACACCCAGGCGATCGGCATGGTCCTCTTTACTAAATACCTTGTTCCTTTCGAGGTCGCAGCGGTAATGCTTCTGGTCGCGATGATCGCAGGGATTATTATGGCAGGCAAGAAAATGGATATCTCCTACTCTGAAATGAGCGAAGAGCAGATCGACGAAAAACTAGACGCGGAGGTCATCGCATAATGGAAATCACTCTAACACACTACCTTGTGCTCTCAACTGTGTTGTTTGCGATCGGTCTTGTCGGTGTTATGCGCCGCAAGAACCTGTTGATGCTCTTTTTTGCAACGGAGATTCTGCTCAACTCGGTCAATATTGCTCTTGTGGCGATTTCACACTATCATGGTGATTTTACCGGTCAGCTCTTTGCATTTTTTATTATTGCGATTGCCGCATCGGAAGTGGCTGTGGGTCTGGGTCTGCTTGTCCTGTGGTTCAAGCGCGAGAATAAAATCGATCTTGATATCATGACATCGATGAAAGGTTAATTGAATGGAAATGTATCTCTATATCGCACTCTTTGCTCCGCTGGTAGGTTCGCTTACTGCAGCGCTTTTCGGTGCTTCTAAAAAGACCATGTTTACGGGTCTGTTCGCATCGGGAATGCTCTTTGCCTCATTTGTCAGTTCTTTGCTACTTCTGATCGGTGTTCTTGAGGGAAACACCTACCATGTCGAGATGATGACCTGGATTGCTACGGGCGATCTGTATGTGCCTTTCGGTTTTGTGGTCAATGAAGTCACGGTCACGATGATGATGGTCGTCACAACGGTCTCTACGGTCGTGCATGTCTACTCCATCGGCTATATGGACCATGACAAGAGCTTCAACCGTTTCTTCTCCTACCTGAGCGCCTTCGTCTTCTCGATGATGGTACTTGTCATGAGCGACAACCTTCTGGGTCTGTTTATCGGATGGGAAGGTGTCGGGGTCTGTTCGTGGCTGCTGATCGGCTTTTGGTACCACAAAGAGAGCGCAACATGGGCGGCTAACGAAGCTTTCATCATGAATCGTATCGCCGACCTTGCGATGCTTATCGGTATCTTTATCATCTACTGGAACCTCGGTACACTTCAATACGAGGGGATCTTTGCAGGCGTAAACGAGCTTAACCACGGCGTATTGACGGCGGCAGGTATCTTCTTGTTCGTCGGCGCCATGGGTAAATCGGCGCAGTTCCCGCTGCACACCTGGCTTGCGGATGCGATGGAGGGGCCTACTCCGGTATCTGCGCTTATCCACGCGGCGACGATGGTAACGGCAGGGGTCTATCTTGTCGTGCGCATGAATCCGCTGTATGACCTTATCCCTGATGTAGGTCTCTTTATCGCCAGCCTCGGCGCTTTTGTCGCTATGTTTGCTGCGACGATGGCCCTGGTTAACCGCGATATGAAACGCATCATCGCCTACTCCACACTCTCTCAGCTGGGCTACATGTTCGTTGCCGCGGGTCTGGGTGCCTACTGGGTAGCGCTTTTCCACCTGATGGCACACGCCTTCTTCAAAGCGCTGCTGTTTTTGGGTGCGGGAAATGTCATGCACGCGATGGACAACGAGCTTGATCCTTTCAAAATGGGCGGGCTTCGTAAGGCGATGAAGGGGACATTTATCATGATGACCCTTGCCTCGGTTGCGCTTGCGGGTATCTTCCCTTTTGCCGGGTTCTTCTCGAAGGACCTGATCTTGGAAGTCGCCTTTGTCGAGCATCACTATATTCTCTACACAGTACTCTTGTTGACTGCCGGTCTGACCGCTTTCTACTCTTTCCGTCTTGTTTCGCTTATCTTCCACGGTGAGGAGCGCTATAAGCTTTTCGGCTTCCATCCGCACGAGGCCTACAAGTATATGCTTGTGGCGATGAGCCCGCTGCTTATCCTGGCGATTATTGCGGGTTTCTTGTTTAAAGGGACCTATTATGAGATGGTAATAGCGATGCTTCCGGCCGGTGAATATCATGTTCACAACCAAGTCGTCTACTGGGTAATGACGATCGGTACACAGCTTTTTGTAATCGCTGCCATCCTTTTCGCCTACCGAAAATATGAGAATGCGAAGATTGACTTGAAAGTCGAGTCGGGTTTCTTCTACCAACTTCTTTTCAATCAGTACTACATTCCGAAGCTCTATGATGAGCTCTTCTCTAAACCCTATGTGGAGCTTTCGAAGATGATGTGGAAGATCGACAACGCGGTCGTCGATGCCAGCGTTGACGGTATCGCCAATGTCTTCTACGGCACAGGAAACAAAACCCACACCATGCAAAACGGAAACCTCTCTTCCATGCTGCGTTGGATGGTTCTCGGTCTGGTCGCGCTTCTTGTCTCTGCGGCTGTCTTTATCGGTATTGTGACCAATGCCGATGCAATTATGAAATTATTGGGGGCTTAATAGATGATTGATCATATCTTATCAATTTTAATCTTTTTCCCGTTAGTGGCGGGGGTCCTTGGTTTTATGGTAAACAAAGACTCTTTCCGTGCTTACGGTATAGCAGTGGCGGGAATAGAGTTCCTGCTTTCACTGTGGTTGTGGTACGCCTTTGACAACAGCAACGGCGGATTCCAGTTTGTTGAGATGGCAGCGCTTGTGCCTGCTTTCGGTATCTCCTATCAGCTCGGTATCGACGGTATCTCGCTCTTTATCATTATCATGTCGACGCTGGTCACCTTTATCGGTATCGCCTCTTTGACCGAGACGCGCAATGTCAAAAACATGATCATCACACTTCTTGTTTTAGAGATGACGATGGTTGGTGTTTTTGCGGCGATGGACGCGATCTTGTTCTATGTTTTCTGGGAGCTTTCGCTCGTGCCTATGCTCTACCTTATTGGAGCTTGGGGCGGTCCTAAGCGCGTTTACGCCTCAATCAAGTTCTTCCTCTACACCTTCACGGGCTCGCTTGTCATGCTGGTGGGGATGATCTTTATGGCCTACTTGTATCAGCAGGCGACGGGACAGTGGTCTTTCTCCTTTACCGAGTGGTATCGCGTCGTTCTTCCTATGAACTACCAGCTCTGGCTCTTTGCGGCATTCTTCCTCGGTTTTGCGATCAAGGTCCCGATGTTCCCGTTCCATACCTGGCTTCCGTATGCGCACGGTCAGGCACCGACGATCGGTTCGGTCATCCTGGCGGCCGTACTGCTTAAGATGGGAACCTACGGTTTTGTACGTCTTTCGCTTCCGCTTTTCCCGGATGCTTCGGTCTTTTTTATTCCGCTTGTCGTCGTACTGGCGCTGATCATGATCGTCTATACGGCGATGGTGGCCTACGCACAGGAAGATATCAAGCAGGTTGTTGCCTACTCTTCGGTCTCGCACATGGGTGTTATCATCTTGGGTACCTTCGCTTTGAATATTGAAGGGGTCTCGGGTTCGGTCTTTTTGATGATCGGCCACGGTATCGTCTCGGGCGCGCTCTTCTTGCTGGTGGGGGTCATCTATGACAGACGCCACACCAAGATGATGAACGAGTTCGGCGGCCTGGCTTCGGTAATGCCTCGCTATGCGACGATCTTCGGCATCATGATGATGGCCTCGGTTGGCCTTCCTTTGACGATCAACTTCGTCGGGGAGTTCCTTTCGCTTCTGGGGATCTACAAGGTCTCTATGATGTACGCGCTTGTGGGCGGACTGGCGATCATCGTCGGTGCCATCTATATGCTGGCAGCCTACAAAAAAGTTTTCTTCGGCAATGTGACGAAGAGAGAGAACGAGAACCTGCCTGATGTCAACAGAACAGAGCTTTATGCGCTGATTCCTTTGACGATTATCGCGATCTGGCTGGGCGTCTACCCTAAGCCGGTGCTTGACCCGATAGACCGCTCAGTACGCGAAAACGTGCTTAACATCATGTACCAAAAAGTCAACACAGAGATGGGAACGCCCGAAGCGCGCGCACTTATTTCTGATCCTTATGCTATAAAAGAAACAATAACAGCGGCTGCGCCAGAAGCTAAAAAGCATGCCGCTGTTGCACACCACACGCCGGAGGCCCGCTAATGTTAGAAGCTGTCAATATAAGTTTTGCCTCTTTAAATATTCAGACCCTTTATCCGATGCTTATTGCGATCTCGGGGGCTCTTTTTATTCTCTGCATTGACCTGATCAAATCGGGTCTTAACAAGAGCATGTATGTCATGATAGCGCTGCTCTTTTTGGCACTTGATCTTGGCGCCGTGCTTGATTTCATCGGCGTATTTGAGACAACGGGTGCGGTCCGCGGTTTCTTTGATGTGATGCTGATGGACGGCCTGGCTATCCTGGCGCAGATCATTATGATAGTAGCTTCGATGCTCTTTATTTTGCTGGCGCTGACCAAACAGCGTTTCAATGAGTACCGCTATCCGGAGTACTTTGCGCTCTTTCTCTTTATGATCGCGGGACTTCAGTTTATGGTGGCTTCGGATAATCTTATTCTGGTCTTTGTCGGCCTTGAGACCTCCTCTTTGGCCCTGTATCCGATGATCGCGATGCACAACCGCCGCAACTCATTTGAAGCGGCAGCCAAATATTTTACTATGGGCGCGCTGGCTGCGGGCTTCTTTGCCTTCGGCGCTATGATCCTCTACGCACTTACGGGAAGCGTCGAGATCGGTGTGATGGCTGCTTCGCTTGCGGCAACGGGTATCGATACGAGCTCGATGATCTTCATTATTATCGCCACCGTCTTTTTGCTGGCGGCCTTTGCCTTCAAACTGGGACTTGTTCCTTTTCACACCTGGACACCCGATGTCTATCAGGGCTCAACCGCTGCGCTGGCCGGCTTTATGTCTATTGTGCCGAAACTGGCCGCCTTTGTCGTCGCGATCCGTCTCTTTGAGTTTTTGATGTCAACGGGCGTGCTCTGGATAGAGATCATGCTCTATGCCATCGTCGTGCTGACCATGACGATGTCGAACATCTGGGCACTGGTACAAAAAGATGTCAAGCGAATGCTCGGCTACTCTTCTATCTCGCATGCGGGTTTTGTGATGGCGGCGGTACTGATCGGTACGACCCACGCCAACACGGCACTTTTTTTGTATTGGGCACTCTTCGCCTTCGCCAACCTTGGCGCCTTTGCGATGCTCTGGATGACACACGAAAAAGTGCACGACAGAGTCTCTGACGATGCCTTCGAGAAGTTCTCGGGTATGATCAAGACCTCTCCTTTTGCGGCGGTCATGATGGCGCTGTTTATGCTCAGCCTGGCGGGTATTCCGCCTTTTGCACTCTTTTGGGGCAAGCTCTACCTGATCTCTTCGGCGGTAACAGGCGGTTATATCGTGCTGGCTCTGATCATGGCGCTTAACTCGGCAGTAGCGGCCTATTACTATGTAAAGATCATCGTCTATATGTTTATGAAAGAGCCTGTCGGTACGAATGACTATACGGTCAACTCGTCGACAGTGCTGAAAACCGTGATCGGCACGGCGGCGCTCTTTGCGATCGCTTCGGTCCTAGCGGTGAGTCCATTAATGGAATTTGTCGCAAGAATGGTGTACAATAGCGGTTACTAGACGGTGAGAGCCGAGCAAAAAAACCGCACTTCAGTTTCAGGAGAAGAGATTTGTTAAAACAGTTAGCACTCTTCTTCCTTCTTCTCTCTACCCTTCACTCCTCTTTGTCTGCGCTCACCCTGACGGTAACCATTGCGCGCGAAGAGGGTGAAAACTTTTCGACACTTCATATCAAAGAGGCTTTTGGCTTTAGCTGTCTGAGCGAGAAAGATGAGTTCGGCGAGACGAAACAGGTGCAGTGTGTTTTCCCCCGCGAACCCAATGAGAAATTTGAACCGATGAAGACAAACTTCTTTTCTATCGACTCCTTTAGCAAAGCGGGCAAATATTATGTCCGTATCTATCCTGTTTCCAAGATGAGACTCCTGCCCATAGCCAACAGACTGTATGAAAAAGAGAACATCTACCATCCTGAGTACCATCAGAGCGCGCAGCACTGGATGCTTGTCGGCTATACGGACAGACTCCCTTTGATCAGCATCGAAAAAACGCCTCCACTCGGCATCAACTTCCCCATCGATATGCGTGAAGTAAAGCTGCCAAGCATAGGCGCTTTGGATATTTCAGGAAATCCCATCCACCTCGGTCAATTTGATGATGTCAGTGCCTATATGCGCATCAAAAGTGCCTATAAAGCGGGGGATTACTTGCAGCTCTCAAAAGATGTAGACGAGCTCTTTTTCCTTTATCCACAGACGATATTCAAAGCCGAACTGCTCTTGTTTAAGATCAGAGGACTTCACCATACCAATGAGAGCGAGGCTCTTTTGGAGGCTTCCAAAGAGTTCATCCGCGAGTATTCAGATGATGAAAATATGGCAGAGGTACTAGCCTATACGGCAAACGCCTACTCCAATGTCGGCTTGCAGGTTGATGGAAGCTACTTCTTCGAGCGCCTCTTCAAAGAGTTCCCGCGTTCAAAGTTTGCAGCCCTTGGAATGGTATTTTTGGGTGATCAGTTTGTTTCATCGGGAAAGCAGAAGGATGGCGAGAAGTATCTGCAACAGGCGCTCTATAAGACCGAAGATATTGAGATCGCTTCTATGGCGGCGATCCGTCTGGCAAAGATCAGTCTGGAAAAAGAGGACATAAAGGGTTCGGCTGAGCTGCTCGAGAAGATTGTCGAGGGAAACAGCAAGTATCTTCTGCACAACATTGAGGGCAACTACGAGATGGCGCGCACTTTGGCCAACCGGAAGCAGCAAGAAACAGCCGTCAAGATATTGACGGCGATTTCAAGGCATCTGCCGCAGGCGGATGAACGCCAGGAGGAGATACTCAAAGACATTTCTCTCTGGCTCAGTGAGACGGACGACAAGCCGGCTGCATACACGTCGCTGAAGCGCTACCAGAAGACTTACGGCGAAAGCGGCGAGTATGCATCTGCTGTACAAAAGGCGCTTGATGCCCTCTTCTATGTTCCCGAAGACGCAAACACAAGTGCTCTTCTGGCCGAGTATGAGACCCTGGAGCAAAAGTATGCCAATCAGGAGATCGGCCATCAGGCTGCTCTGGAAAAAGCAAAACTTCTGCTGTCGAGCAAACAATACAAAGAAGTGCTGGAGCTTAAAACTGCCAGCGCCGAAGAAGAGGAGCCTTATGTGCAGCTCAAACACAAGGCGGCCCACGCACTTGCTATGACAGAGCTTGAAAAAGGCGAATGTGCTCAGGCGATCTATCTCAGCAAAGAGTACAATCTGACGCTAGAGAAAAAATTTGACGAGAGCCTCTACCACTGCGCCTATAAGACGGGGAACTATCCTTTGGCACGTGAGACGGCCGCGAAAAACCTAAAGAGCAAAGACGAACGGCTTAAATGGCTCTACAACTATGCAAAAACACTCTCCAAGTCGGCTGAATATGAAGAACTGATCAGGGTCGCCTCAGACATCATAACGCTCTCGCAGATACAGAACAGCGCACAGTATGACGATATCCTGCACGATGTTTTCTCTGCACATGAGCGTCTAAGCAATACTCAGGGGATGATCAGCACGATCAAAGAGCTGGAGAAGCGCAGAGATGTGCATTTTGATGACATCGAGCTTTATGTGGGCATGATTAAGCTCGGCCTCAAAGAGAACGACGATATTATGACGCAGACCTATTCGAACAAGGTAATGGAACTTCAGAAGAAGACAAAGAGCTATTCGCAGAGCCCCTTTGTAGAGTTTGCCGCCTTGCAGGTGCTCAAAAACCAGAAAAAAGAGGAAGAACAGCTTGGCCTGCTTGAGGAACTTCTAAAACGCGACCTGAACAAGAACGAAAGCTCCCGCGCGCACTACATGCTCGGCTCGCTGCTGATGAAAAAAGGCAAAAACACGCAGGCCAAAGAAGCCTTTGAACAGAGTGTAAAGGCAGATGAGAAATCAGCATGGGCAGAGCTTTCAAGGGATGCTCTGGCCTTGGTTGAGTAGGGGGCTATGTTGTTCTTTCCCATATATGCCTAACATCGAAAGTCAGGACAAGATGGCGTTATGTAAGCAATATTTACCAATTGAAAATCTCAATTCGTTAATCAACACATTTAATGCATCAAAAGTCTTCTCAAATTCTTTCCCCCATAATGCTTGATCTGCAATAATCATGGCTTCAAGCTCTTGGCTTGCACCATCCAAAACTTGGAGCCGTTTAGAAAACACTTCTTTAAGCTTTTCAACTTCAGATAAATCTTCCATGTATCAGTAACTTATTTAAACAATTTTTTGTGAATAACTCCTGCTACAGGGCACCTCCAAAA
>JACUTT010000006.1 GCA_014859655.1 Campylobacterales bacterium | reverse complement strand
GGGCTTCAAAGGGTCGCCTTGATTGTGAACATCTCTCTATCGCTGAAGGCAACTGAGGTTTTTAGAGGTGCCCTATAGACAGAAAGGTTGTTGAGAACAGAATAAGAGAGCACTCTATCGCCCTGGCCTTGCAAGACGTGTATGATCTTAACGGAGAGATCTTTCATTCCGAGGCCTATGCCAGGCTTTATGATGAAGACAAAAACCTGCATACCGCAAGTGACTTCATTCCCCTGGTTCACAAGATACGTCTAGACACCAAACTGGACCAAAATGTGATCAACTATGCCCTTAAAGAGGACTCTTTGCAGGAGCGGGAGATCGCCTTTAATCTCTCCTTACGCTTTATTGAAGAGCCTGAGATGATGCAGTGGCTCAAAGAGCGATTAGCAGGCTTGTCTGGCAAGAGAACGCTCAATTTTGAACTCTCCAATCTTAGCCTTCTTGGATCATTAAAAGAAGCCTTTACGCTTGCTTCTATGCTTCGTCAGTCCGGCCATAATTTCGGAATCGACCGTTTCAGCATCGAAGAAGAGAGTAACCTCAATTATCTGCAGATGCTTAAACCAAAATATATCAAAATCGACAGTATCTATCTGCATAATATGCTCCAGGGAAGAGAGGGCCAGAACAACCCTGCTCTTCAGGTCTTGATCGAAAGTTTAGATATCACGATCATTGCCACAAACCTTGAAGATCAAACAATAAAAGAAGCGTTACAAGCCCTAGGCATCAAATATTTTCAAGGCAGCCTCTTAGGCAAGCCAATTTTGATCTAATAAGGAAGTTTTAAAAAAGAGGGGAGTTGTTCCAAAAGACTGCCCTCAAAGGGCAGCGGTAAGATTTATATGCGTGCGTAGTCTACGCTTATGCAGGCTTTTAGTTCAGAAAGCTCCTGAAGGGTCTCTTTGGAGACCTTGGAGTCCACGATAATAACGGCCAGAGCCTCGCTATCACTTCTGCCTAAACGGAAGTCAGCGATATTGACATTGTGCTTTGCCAGTGTCGTACCAATATGACCGATAACACCCGGAACATCCGTATTTTTAAAGATGATGAGGTTACCTTTTGGCTCGATATCAAGATCAAATCCGTTGATCTCTACGATACGCTGAACATTCTCTTCGAAGATCGTTGAAGAGATCGAGATTACGTCTTTTTCTGTCGTCAGCTTGATCGTGATTCTATTCTTGTAAATACTTGTATTGGCCTCTTCTTTGAAATCCAAACTGATACCGCGGTCCTGCGCGACAAATTCGGCATTGACATAATTGATATTGTCACCCAAAGACTCCGTCAAGGCACCGACCGTTGCGAAGGTCATCATCGACTTGAGATACTGAGCGATATCGCCCTGTGCATTTATCTTGATCGATTTTATCGGTGCCTTGCTTATCTGTGCCGCCAAGAAGGCTGTCTTTTGAGTCAGTTCCAAGAAAGGCTTAACAAAGGCAGGAATCTTGCTCTCGTCTATCGGCAGGTTGAAGGCATTTTTAAACTCTATACCTTTGGCCGCGTTCAGCGCCTGTTCGGCAGCCTGAACACCAATATTGTATTGCGACTCGAAAGTGTTTGCCCCCAGGTGAGGTGAAACAATGATATTGTCAAGGTCCAGAAGTGGGTGATCTGTTGCCGGCTCTTTGTTAAAGACATCGATGCCCGCAAAACGGATCTTTCGAGATTTCAGGTTATTGTAGAGTGCTTCTTCATTGTAAAGACCGCCACGTGCGCAATTGATCAGCACAACGCCGTTTTTCATCTTCGCAATTTCCGCTTCATCGATCATATTGACCGTCTCTTCGTTTTTAGGCGTATGGATCGTAATGATGTCACAGGAGAGGATATCGTCAAAATTGTTCGTATATTTCATGCCCAGATCCGTCGCTTTTGAAGAGGAGATGTAAGGATCATACACGACAACATCCATCTCAAAGGCCTTGGCACGGATACCGACACGGCTTCCGATATTACCAAAACCGATGATGCCCAGGCGCTTGCCCTTCATCTCGTAGCCGTACCATTTTTCACGTTTCCAGACACGCTGGTTTTTCAGGTGGTCATGTGAGTAGGGAAACATACGCATACAAGAGAGCATATGTGTCATCGTCAGCTCAACGGCCGCGATCGTATTGGCCGTCGGCACGTTCATAACGATGATTCCCTCTTTTGAGCACCCGTCGATATCAACATTATCCACGCCTACGCCCGCACGCACAACAGCTTTCATCTTTTTTGCCGCGTTGATAAACTTCTCATCAACGTCCGTTGAACTGCGCGTGATGGCCACATCTGCTGTTGCTATCACATCCAAAAGTGCAGTTTTGTCAATGTCGGCAGCAAAGATATACTCTACCTGATCATCGTTTTTAAGCATTTCAAGACCGGCTTCATGGATATGGTCACAAACGACTATTTTTGGTTTTGGCATTATTTACCCTCTTTTAAGCCGCCCCAGAATATTTTTTTGATGTTGTGGGGCGCTGATTTTATTTTATTATCTTGATTATGCGTGCATTTATAGCATAATTTTTCAGTGTTTTTACTATATTTTGAAGTTGCTGCAGGTTTTTTGAATAGATCACAAGCTTCATGTCGTTCTTGTTCTGTTCAAACTTATAGGGGATCTTGTACTGTGCCAAGACCTCTTTGAGGCAAAAAAGTTGATACGGATCAAGATTTCCTGCTTGGAGTTGGTAGATGCTTGTCTTTTCCGGCGGCTCTTTGAAGTCGAGCTGGACAAATATCTCTGTAACCGGATAAAAGAAACCTGCATTCTCATGCTCGGAAAAACGTTCTATCCATTTTTCTCGGCTTGGAATAGAGGAGAGTTCTTGTGCTTTGGGGATATCTGCCTTTTGGGCATAAATGCTTGCATCGGTTTGATTGACTTGAACCAAAAAGAGAACCAGAAAGATGGCCACTCCGACAAAAATTGCCGGAAAAAGCCATTTTGCAAGCATCGTGTGCATACGCTTACTTTAGTTGGTCTTTGATCAGGTCGCCTAAAAGGTTTCCTCCGTCATCTTGAGCATTAACTTCATCCAAGGCAACCTGGTCTTTAAGACGCTGAAGCTTTCTTACGGAGAGACGGATACGGTCACGTTTGACGTCGATCACTGCGATAACCGCTTCGATCTCATCGCCTATACTAAGCTCTTCAGCTACGATTGGCTCAAGGTCTTCGTTACGGATGAGTGCGTCCATATCGTCTTCGAGCGAAACAAATACGCCGAAGTCTTTGATGTCACGAACCTTGCCCTTAACGATCTCGTTGATCTTGTGCTCTTTGGCAAACTTGTCAACCGGGCTCTCCAGAAGTGCCTTGCGGTTCAAAGAGATCTTCTCTTCTTCGCGGTTGATCTTGACGATCTTCACTTCAACTTCGTCACCGACTTTGAAAAGATCTTTACATTTTGTATTTTTGTCCCATGAACAGTCCTGGTTATGAAGAAGACCTTCAACCACACCGATCTTCACAAATGCTCCAAAATCAGTCAGCGTTGTTACGGTACCCTTGATAATGTCACCCTCACGTGAGGTCTTGACAAACTCATCAAAGGGCTTAGGCTGAAGTGACTTAAGCGATACGCGAAGCTTGTGTTTCTTCGGATCAATTTCAATGACCTCAACGTCGATCTCCTGACCGACTTCAAGATAATCTTTTGGCGATTTGATGTTCTTATCCCATGTGATCTCAGAGACATGCAAGAAACCTTCAATGTCGTTTCCAAGATCAACAAAAACACCATAAGGCTCAACATTGGAGACAGTAACCGTTATAGTGTCGCCCTCATCGAGCTCAGACTCGACCTCTTCCCAAGGATCAGACATTACCGCTTTGATAGAGAGTGAAAGGTGGCGCTTGTCTTTGTCGTAAGATATAGCCTTACACTCGACAACATCGCCCTCCTTGTAGTACTTTGAAGGGTTAACCGGCCCCTTGTAAGAGATCTCGTTATAGTGGACAAGACCGTCTACGCCGCCGATATCAACAAACATACCGTACGAAGTGATCTTCTTGATCGTACCTTCGACAACAGTATCTTCTTCAAGAAGTGCGTCGATAACCTGCTTGCGTTTTTTACGGTCTTCATTGAGAAGCTTACGACGGGAAAGAACGATTGAGTTTTCATCTTCGTCAATCTTGATAACCGCAGCTTTGATTCTGCGGCCAATAACATCTTCGTCATCTTTGAGTGCTGCGAGCGAACGCGGCATAAAGAAGGAGACCTCATCCTCTTCGATGATGTATCCACCACGGTTTTTCTTCGTGATAGTACCTTCGATGATCAGATCTTCATAATCATCTTTGTGCGCCTTGATAAACTCTAATGTTTTAAGTTGCTCCAGCACTTTCAGGTGGGAGATCTTTGGACGTTCGTTACGAAATCCTGTAATCATTACCTGAATACGGTCATTGACCTTATACTTTAATTCACCTGATTCATCTTGAATCTCATTAAGGTACAAAAGACCTTCTAATTTTTCACCCACATCTACGAGTGCTTTATCCTCTTGGATCTCTACGATGATACCTTCAACAATACGGTTTGATTCTTCAGAACGTTTTTCTGATGCTTCAAACATCGCTGCAAAGTCTTCTTCTTCCATTGGTTCGAGCTCTTGAGCCATACAAATATCCCTTGTTTACAAATAAAAATTTGCAAATTATAGCTAATTGTTTCTTTCTGTATCTTTATAAGAGAGATGAATTTATGAGAATCATAAGATGAAATTGAGAAACGTGAAGTTTTATACTGCTCCTGTCCGCCCTATTCACAGAGCAGAAGAGCTTTTTAGGCGGAGAGTTTTTCTATCATCTGCGTTACTTGCTTGATGATCCAATCCGGAGTCGAAGCACCGGCACTCACCCCGCACTCCTTCTTGCCTGTAAACCAGGAGGCTTCAAGGTCGTCCGGTCCCTCTACAAGGTAGCTGTCCGGGCACTCCTCTTTGGAGATGGAGTGCAGCTGCTTGGTGTTTGAGGAGTTCTTGCCGCCGATGACGATCATCACATCAGACTCTTTGGAGAGTTTTCGTATGGCGTCCTGGTTATCGAAGGTCGCATTGCAGATCGTGTTGAAGACGCGTACCTCTTTGTGCGTGCGCATAAGATAGTTGCACACCTGCATAAACTCTTCGACCTTGCGTGTCGTCTGCGCCACGACGGCAATCTTGTCTTTGAATATTTTTCCCTCAAGCTCTTCGACACTCTCCACAACACTCGCTCCGCTTTGCGAATAGGACATGACCCCTTTGATCTCGGGATGGTTCACGTCACCAAAGATGATGATATCATACCCCTCTTTGCTCATCTCTTCGCAGATCTGCTGGGGCTTTGTTACATAGGGGCAGGTAGCGTCTATCACCTCTACCTTCTTCTCTTTCAGCGCAGAAAGTTCATCTTTGGGTATTCCATGTGTGCGAATGACAGCCTTATCTCCAGGCTTAAATGTAGAGATGTCTTCGACCAAAGAGACCTTAAAGTCACTGCTGAGGCGTTCAATCTCTTTCGAGTTGTGGATCAAAGGACCAAAGGTCGAGGCGCCGGCATTCTCTTCTGCAATCTTTATGGCCCGTTTTACCCCGAAACAAAATCCGTAATTTTCTGCCAATTTTATCTTCACTGTTTTCCCTTTTAGAGTTCAACGCGCGTGATTTGAGACAAGATATCAAAAAAGTTCGGAAAAGAGGTCTGGATGCACTCCACATCCTCGATCTTCATTCCGCATCTAAGCCCCGCTATGGCAAAACTCATCGCAATGCGGTGATCGCCGTAGGAGTTGATCAGCGCCGGCTGCAGTACACCGCCCGTTACGCTATAGCCGTCTTCAAACTCCTCTGTCTTAATGTCGCAGTGATTCAGGTTCGTCACCACGCTTGAGATCCTGTCGCTCTCTTTGACCCGCAGCTCTTCGGCATTTTTGACCCTGCTAACACCCTCTGCGCAGGCAAAGGCGATGGAGAGTGCGGGAAGTTCGTCAATAAGCCAGGAGATATTATCTTCTACTGTTATCGCCTTTAGCGGGGCGTACGAAACACGGATATTTCCCGTAGGCTCATACTTCTGCTCTTTAAGCTCGTAAGAGATCTGCGTTCCCATCCGCTCTAATGCCCTAAAGGCTTCGATACGTGTCGGATTGAAGGTCACGCCCTCGATCAAGACCTCCGCGCCCGGCGTTATAGCAGCTGCCACGGCAAAGAAAAAGGCCGATGAAGGGTCAGCCGGTACACGAATATAAAGGGGTTCGAGAAGTCCTTTGAGCGGTTTGATCTTCGTCGTCAAACCCTTTACTTCAAGTTCGGCGCCCATCCCTTTTAGCATCCGCTCCGTATGGTCGCGGCTCAGTTCCGGCTCGCTATAGCGGCACTCTGCGTCCGCGCTCAGTGCCGCCAAGATCATCGCCGACTTCACCTGAGCCGAGGCGATCTTGCTCTGATAGTCAAAGGCTTTCAAGGAGCCGCCTCGGATGCTGAGCGGGGCAAGGTTTCCCCCTTCTCTTCCGTCCACAAAGGCGCCAATATCTCGCAGAGGCTGAGTAACACGTTTCATCGGACGGCGTTTGAGATACTCGTCACCCGTGAGGACAAAGTGCCCCTTTGCCGAGGCCAGAAGACCGCAGAAGAGGCGCATTCCCGTTCCCGAGTTTCCGCAGTCGAGGATATCAAAAGGCTCTTTTATCCCCTCTGAACTGATGCGGATCACACGGCCATCGTCTGTGATGGTTGCGCCCAGGTCTTTGACGATCTGCAGAGTATTTAAGGTATCTTCCGCACGCAAAAAGTTCTCTATGACCGACTCTCCCTTTGCCAGAAGCGAGAACATCGCGCAGCGGTGAGAGATGGATTTATCCGACGCGATCTGGTCGCACTTCAGGCTAAAAGGCTGTATTGCAGAGTAGATTGTTGCGTTTTTCATCGCAGCAAAATTCCCAGTTTTTCATCCAAGGCAGATACGATGGAGTTCATGGAAGAGGTGATATCTTCTTCTTCGAGTGTCTTCTGTTCGGACTGGAGCATAAAACGAAGCGTCAGGCTCATCTGATCTCCTAGGGCTTCGCTCTCATAAGTGTCTATCGGATAGAAACGCACGACCTCAGGACTCTGAGCCGCTTGGATTACTCCACTTAGCTCTGTGTAGTGCAGGGACTTTGGTATCACAAGCGAAAGGTCCCGGTAGGAGGACTGGTATTTTGAAGAGGGCTTCACAATACAAAGATCGTAAAAGAGCGCATCAAACGCGATCTCGCATAGATAGCTGCTTTCAAGGTCATGCTCGTTTTGTATGCTCGGGTGAAGCTTGAAGAGGGTTCCTGCCGGTTTCTCATCTACAAGAATCTGTGCACACTGGTAGGGGTGGGCCAGCGTATGCGAAAGCTCCACCGGCCGCAGCTCAAAATCTCCGATAATGTTTGAGATCTTCTGCACAAAGGTCTCAAATCCGATCATGGCAGGTTTGCCGTGATTTTCAATGCTTTCTGCACTCTCTTGACCGCTGAATATAAAGGCCATCATGATCGTCTCATTGCGCTGTGTATCGAAAACCGAACCGACCTCAAAAAGA
Source organism: Campylobacterales bacterium (assembly GCA_014859655.1). Taxonomy (GTDB): domain Bacteria; phylum Campylobacterota; class Campylobacteria; order Campylobacterales; family Sulfurimonadaceae. Next base: position 69,091 of record JACUTT010000006.1, on the reverse strand, counting down.
GGAATCTGCTTTCGTCCGGCTTTGGCATTACTGCTTGCCGCGTCCAAAAGACCAGCCAGAAGGGTAGGACGAAGCGTATCGAGAGTTCCTACAATTGGATTAACCAGATCAAGTCTTTCATCGATTAGATCAAATCCAAACGCTTTGAGTTTTGCTTTTTCATTAAAGATAAACTGCACGCTTTCAAAAAAACCGCAGTCTGCAGCGCGCTGGCGATAGTGCTTACGTTTGTTAAAAAAACTTCTGGCATCATTGTCATGCGGTTTTTCCGTAAAGGCATAAGGCCTGGAAGGGATATTGTCTATACCGACAAGACGAACGATCTCTTCTACGATATCTTGAACATGAGAGATGTCGTGTCTGAACTGAGGTACACCGACAACGATCTGACCGGCTTGAGATTTAAGTATGTTAAATCCAAGGTTTTTTAACAGCTGAGTTACCTGCGCCTTATGGACATCCATTCCGATAATATTACTGATGTCTTCAATACTCATATGCAGCACAAGCTCTTCATGCGGTGTACGAAGCTCCAGGCTTCCGCCGAAGACTTCCGTCTGCGCATAGATGCGCAAAAGCTCCTGGCAATACTCCAAGCCAAACTCCAGATGTGGCTCAGAGCCTCGGGACGTGCGATAAAAAAGAGGACCGTTTTCGATCTTGTGCTCCCCCATCTTTCGCGAGATCGTATCGGGGTGAACATGAGAGGCTTCAATAATAACGATCTCATCTTCAGAAGAGATACGCGAAGCGTCATACTGGATAATGCCTACCGTCGACGCCTTCTCTTTTCCTGTGATGATCGCATAACCGTTCTCATCTTTGTCCAGTGTGATCTGCGCTTTTTCAAACTGCATAGGGAAAGCATTGTACCCATAGGCCCGCAATATCACTCCCGAACTGTAGGTAGCATAAAAGAGCAGCGCATCAATGGCCGACTGACACTCCTCTTCAAGCATCGACATACGCAAACGCAAAAGTAGCGGAAGTTCAAAATTATTTTTCTTAAAGGCCTTGTACATCAGGTTCACATCGCTCTGCTGCGTGTGATTGAGATGCAAAATACGTCCGATGCCTATCTGCTTTTCTTCAGGAACAGATTTTTTGCGTTCTTTGAGTTCGATGTCATAGGCGGCAGAAAGATCACGGGCAACACCGTTGATGCTCAGGCAGTCTCCTCGGTTTGCCGTCAATTCCAGCTCGATCAGCTCATCGTTCAGGTAAGGGTTTTCGCAAAGTTCCACTCCGGGTTTTAGCTCACCGATGCTCTCATCGAGGATCATGATCCCCTCTTCTATCTTAGGCAGACCAAGCTCTGTCGAGGAGCAGATCATGCCGATGCTCTCGATCCCGCGAAGCTGCACCGGCTTGATCTTCAAGCCGCCCGGCATCTCCGCGCCGATAGTTGCAACAGCGACATAAATGTCCGCACGCACATTTGAAGCGCCGCAGACAATCTGACGCGTTGCCGTACCGATATCTACCTGGCAGACATTGAGTTTGTCCGCATCCGGGTGTTTTTCGCAAGAGAGAACCTTTCCAACGACAATCTTTTTCGGTACGCTATAGACCTCATGGCGATCGACTTCAAGCCCAATCGCATTAAATGTTTTGGCCAGCTCTTCGCCGCTCTTGTCTTCAATGTCGATCCACTCGTTTAACCAGCTTTTTGTAATTATCATCTAAATTGCTCCAATAGTCTTATGTCACCCTCAAACAAAGAGCGTAGATCGGGGATCTGATGGATCAGCATTGCAAAACGCTCAATACCCAGACCAAAGGCGTATCCACTGACATCTTTATAGCCAACGGCGTCAAAGACATTCGGATCGACGATACCGCAGCCAAGCACTTCTAGCCAGCCCGTCTTTGAGCAAACGCGGCACCCCTCGCCCGCACAGAAGATGCAGGAGATGTCAACTTCGGCCGAAGGCTCCGTAAAGGGAAAGAAGCTCGGGCGGAAACGCACCTCCACATCCCCAAACATATGGTGCAAAAAGCCCTCCAGAATAAACTTCAAATTGGCAAAAGAGACCTTCCCCTTCTCGTCCACCAAAAGCCCTTCCACCTGATGAAACATCGGTGTATGCGTGATGTCGTAATCGCGGCGAAAGACCGAACCTGGCGCTATCATACGGATCGGCGGCTTGGTCTTCATCATCGTTCTTATCTGAACCGGAGAGGTATGCGTGCGCAGAAGCTTCTCGTCTTTAAAATAAAAAGTATCCTGCATATCGCGGGCCGGATGGTATTTGGGCAGATTAAGCGCTTCAAAATTGTGAAAGTCGTCTTCGACCATAGGGCCGGTCTCTACGGAGAAGTTAAGGTTTGTAAAATACTCGATCACCCTATCCATCGTATCCATAACCGGATGCGTCGCACCGCGCTGTGAGCGTGGCGAGTAGAGAGAGGCATCAATCCCCTCTGCCTTCATCGCTTCTTTAAGCGCTTCTGTTTCCAGGGAGACTTTTTTTTCGTTTAAGAGAGCATTGAGTCTCGCTTTGTGATCGTTGAGTTCTTTGGCAATGCGGGGCTTATCTTCGTTCGGCGCATCTTTCATCTGAGCGAAAGCTGCAGTCAACTCCCCTTTTTTTCCAAAAATAGCAATTCTTATCTCTTCGATCTGCGAAGGCGTTTGTGCTGATTCAATTTTTTCTATCCACTTGGTCAAAGGTGTTCCTTAATAGGGTTAAAGGTGCTCCAGAATCGGAGAAAACCTTAGAATATTCTCGCGATTATAGGCAAAAGTGCATTACAATCGCCTTTAATTTTTAGACTTCTTGACAATGAACGGCTCCAAGACATGGCACTGCTTGCCTTTTTTGTTTTTTAGTTATAATATTTTTCACAATCTTAAAATGAGGAAAAATAAAATGTGTATTTTTTGTAAAATCGTAAACGGAGAACTTCCTGTCAATCCCGTAAGAGAAAATGATGACTTTTTGGCCTTCCACGACATCAATCCCAAGGCACCGGCGCATATTTTGGTTATTCCAAAGGTCCATGTGGACAGCTTCAATGATGTAAGTCCTGAGATGATGGCCGGGATGACAGGCTTTATCCAAGAGGTTGCCGAGGCGGTAGGAATAAAAGAATCGGGCTACAGAGTCATCACGAACGTAGGCCATAACGGGGGACAAGAGGTAAAACACCTGCACTGGCATGTTCTGGGCGGGGCTAAACTGAGTTGGGGGCACTTTGCGGACGCTGATCCGAAAGATTTCTTTTAAAAACAGACCAAGGAGATACTTCCTTGGAATTTTAGGAGGGACAGCACCCTTCAAGTGCACCGAAATCTGTTGCGGCTTCGCCTGAGATGATCTCCGCTTTGTCGCGGATCTTCTTGCCGTTGTGCGTGATCGAGTAGGTAATCTTTGTTACCCCGCGGATCGTATTGATCGTTGAACAGTAGGTCTCGATACTTGCCATAACCCAGCGCGCCGCCAGATCATCTTCTGCACCGGAGTTGAAACGGTAATCAAGGTGCAAAGAGTTGAACTTTTTAGGCATCTCTTCGTTTCGCACGACCTCGCCCTCAATAGAGAGCTCCGTTACTTCATAGCCCTGGTTTTTAGGCACCAGGATGATGTCCGTCGCGCTGCAGCTAATTATGCCGGACAAAAAGTACTCGATAGGGCTGATCGTCGGACAATCGATAATAAAAGAGGACTTCTCCGTCTTCGCTTCAAACTTCATTCCCTCTTGGTGTGTCACTCTTACTTTCACGTTTTCTCTCCTGTATTATTTTTGATTGGCTTCGAGCCATGTATTGAGGTGTGACAGCTGTTCCATCGTACGTACAGCTGCTGTTCCACCCTCTGAGGTACGGGCATTCATAGAGTGTTTGATGCTCAAAAATGGCATCACGTTCTCTTTGATACGCGCATCAATAGCTTTGAGCTCTGCAAAAGGGATATCGCTGAGATCAATACCCAGCTCTTCTGATTTAGCAACAGCCTTACCGGTGATAAAGTGCGCCTCTCTAAACGGGATATCGCAGTACTGGACTAGATAATCCGCCAGATCCGTAGCAGAGAGGTGTCCTACCTTGCAGGCAGACTCCATGTTTTCCTTATGCACGTTCATCGTCAGCATCGCCTCTTTTAAAATGTTCAACGAGATCTCAATCGTCTTAACACTGTCAAAAACACCCTCTTTATCCTCTTGGGTATCTTTGTTGTAGGCAAGAGGAAGCCCTTTCATTACGGTCAAAAGGCCCATCAGGTTTCCAAAAGTTCGTCCGCTTTTTCCGCGAAGCAGTTCGGCCACATCGGGGTTTTTCTTTTGCGGCATGATCGAGCTTCCCGTGGAATAGGCATCGCTGAAGGTGATAAACTTGAACTCATACGAGGACCACATAACCATCTCTTCGGCGAGGCGTGAGATATGCATCATGCTCATCGAGATGTTGAACAAGATCTCCAGCGCGAAGTCCCTGTCACTGACCGTATCGAGACAGTTTGTGCTTACCGAGTCAAAGCCAAGCTTTTCGGCGGTGCTGTGACGGTTGATGTTGTGCGGAGTACCTGCCAGTGCCGCACAGCCCAGAGGCGAGACATTGTTTCTTCTGAAAGAGTCTTCAAAACGCTCATAGTCACGCTTGAACATCGCCCCGTATGCCAGCATATGGAAGGCGAAGTTGACCGGCTGGGCATGCTGGAGGTGGGTCATCCCCGGTATCAGCGTATCACTGTGATCCTGGGCTATGGTGTGGAGTGCCCGTATAAGATCATGGGTCAGTTCCATGATCTCTTTGTTCTTGCGAAGCACATAGCGGCGGAAGTCTACAGCGACCTGATCATTCCGGCTGCGCGCGGTATGCAGTTTTTTTCCTGCCTCGCCGATGATGGCCGTCAGGCGCTTTTCGATCGCCATATGCAGGTCCTCATCGCTGAGTTCCCATACAAACACGCCTGATTCGATCTCCTCTTTGACCTGAGCCAGACCCTTTGTGATAGAGCCTAGCTCCTCTTGCGTTAAAATCCCCTGCTCCTGCAGCATTGTTGCGTGCGCGAGGGAACCCTCTATATCTTCTCTGTAGAGTTCTCTGTCGAACATAATAGAGGCGTTGAACTCATCCAAAAGTGATGACGCTGCTTCTGTAAAACGACCAGACCACATTTTTTGCATAATCGATATCTCCGATTTATAAGTTGGTGTATTCTAACAAAAAGGGCCCTCTAAAAAGCTTATGAGCTTTCGTAATCGTGCAAAAGCTCTGTTTGGAACAGCTCTGTCCGGCTAGAAGAAGCCTCTCTGGCGGCTAAATCCTATTGCCTTCTTTTCCATCACAGGATATAAGATGATATCCTCACCCAGCTTCACCGGGGAGATGCCAAAAGAGAGCTCCTCCTCTTCAAACTCCAGTTCGATCTCTCCAAGAAGAGCACTAAGCGCATAAGGAATATCTTTTCTGCGCAGAAGCTTTTGTGCTGATATTGGCTCCATTCGTATGGTTTGGTAGTCACAGCGCAAGACAAAACCCTCAGATGCAAGAAGCTGCTCATACGCACTGCTGTTGAGATGCACACTTAAAAAATCCGGCTGCCGCATGGCCTTTAACAACAGCTTCCCCTCTTTACTTCTTTGCGATGAAAGTAAAAGTTCTTTTTCCTGAGCGACATAATCCGACTGCGAATGAGTCAAAACAGGCCCAGAGATACCGAGCCTGCACTCGATATCAGGAATAGAACTTTTTTCTGCTTTTACTGTCAACCTGGAGTCTACACTAATGTGGATATCGCGCAGCGTCTTAAGACTTTTCAGGTCCGGATCAAAGTTGATCCGACGTATGCGTTGCACAGCATATGAGCTGTCGACCTTGAAGGAAAAAAGGATCTTGGACAGTACTGTTTCGCCATTTGCAAAAAGTAACTTCTCTTTTTTTTCATTACATCGTGCCACCCGCTCTAAATTCTCAACCTCACACTTCGTCTCAATCTCGGCGTTTTTGACTGCACATCTGTTTTCTTCTTTGTGGCACTCATACAGACGGAGCTCTTGCTGCGTTTTACAAGCTTCATGCCTGCTCATAAAGCGTACTTTTTCAAAAGGGTTTTTTATTCCTTCGCACGAAACACACTTGTGCACGCCATAGTTCTCGCTACAATTTAGATCGCACGACAGAAGCTGCTCCCTGCAATCCACTCTCAGCTTTTCGCATGAGGGCGACTGCTCTTTACCAAAAAAATAGATCTCCTTTGAGAAGCGCTGCTCTTGTTCAGGAATCTTGAGAAAAAAGCTGTTGATCATACGAAGATCCGTTGTATCCAGAGAAAGGTTCATCTGCCGTGCAAGATACGCCTTGCTCATATAGTAAGAGGAGTGCTTCTGCAGTGTGTCCAAAGAAATCTCCATACTTTCGGACAAGCCAAGGTTTATCTGCTCTTGCAGCGCAGCAGACAAGGCTTCAAGATCATTTCCGGGCACACCCTCTGCCTCAGACTCTTTTAGCTGGCTGCTTCCAAGAAGAACAACGCCCTTTGGGGTGATGTAGGGCAGATATATCTGCATCTTAGTCTGTACATTTACAGGATTGGCCGAATGAAATTTGTAGTTAGCTGAACGCAGGATATCTTTTCCGTTGATAGAGGAGAGTATGTTCATATCAACAGGAATATGCAAAGGGGTGTTGATGATCTCAAGATTTATGCTGTGCATAAACTTCTTTACGGCAGATGCAATGTGCCTTTTGTTTTCACGATTTTCCTCAGGGGCCTCTTTTTCATCGATGCTTTCAAAGATAATTTCATCAAAACTTGTCTTTAGTATAAACTCATCCGCGCCTGCGTGAAGGCTGTGTTCCGCATTGAGCCGGCCGCATAGTTTGATGTTCAACGAAGGCATTTCAAACGAAAAGTCCGTCTGCGAAAGAAGTTGCTGGTCTGAAAAATGCAGATTGATTTCACCCAGGGTCACTTTGGAAAATTCCTCAGACTCCATACCAGCAAGCCTCTGCGAAAAATCTTCAAAGGATTTACGCACAAGAGCAGAGAAGTCCGTTTGATTCAGATACAAGGCGGCATCGATGGCCTGCATCCGGCTAAAAAGAGTCTGTGTTTTCTTTAATTCGATCAAGGTTCCTTGCTGCGAGGGGAAAAATTCTCTACTTTTTTGCGGCTTCACAACAAGGGCGCATCCACTAACATAAAAAAGTACGGTATATAAGAATAAACTATTTTTAAGAAGGGGTCGCAGAAGAGAAAAAGAATTGTTAAGCATTATTGCTATGGCTTTTTTAGAAGGATAAAAGATATAAATTTGGACAGGAGACCACTGTGTCTACCCATCGATAAAATTTGAAAGAGGTGTGCTTGATACTATTTTAGTTGCATGCGGGAACATTACCGCTGTCATCTGCATACTCGACCATAAAATCACGTAAATGTTTTGCACTCTTTCTGTATGCTTTACTGTCAAAGTATTTCCACGAAGCTTTTGCTTTTTCATCTCCCAGATGAAGCTCAGACAGCCCAGAGCCTTTATTCTTTTTGTTAAGAAGTTTATTCCAGTCTTTCATTCGCTTGCTCGCTGCCATTTTCTGTCCACCGCCATGACACTTTCGGCATTTTTTCACATAGGCTTTTTGACCCTTGTAAACAGCAGCTTCCAAAGCAGGCAGACAGCACAGAGACAACACTAGCACTAAGGCAAAAGGGAATTTCATAACTACACTCCATGCTAGAAAAGAGGGGGCCTTTTCTAAAGTTTCTTAATCTACATAAATTAATTATTTTTATTCTAATACCTAAAGGCTTAAACCTGCCAAAATAAAATTAACGAATTTGCCCAAGTGTGCAAATGAATAAGATAATTAATGAGTGTGAGTCAAAATGAAACATTTTATAATTGAAACTTATAAATTAATGCCTCATCGATATCCAAAACCCCGCTTTTCTTCAGTGAGTGAAGCACAGATGGCGTACACTCCACATCCCCAGGCCACTCGCGCTCAAAGCCGTCCAGTGCGTTCTTGTTCGTTCCATCAATCCCGACAACATTTCCTTCGACGAAGATATCACGTCCCGCATCGATGTTGTTGACAACACGCCAGAGCAGCATATAAAGATTATTCAGATCATTTTTTTTCTCATCCACAAAGGCAACGATACGCAGCTGCTCTTGAAAGGCTTTGATGTTTGCAAAGACCTCTTTCATGCTGCTTGTTTTGTTGACACTGATGAGCGTGATCGGATTTCGTGTACGACACATGTGCTGGCGGACATCCACAATCGAGCTGTCACAGGCTTTTAGCTTTTTGAGAAGCTCTTCGTCTTTAAGCATCTCAGGCGCGTCCATCACCGCTTGCTTGGTACAGTCAAGACCCAGTTTTCCACCCACCAAAGCCTCAGGACTGGAGTGGTCAAGTGCGTCTGTTATCCCCTCGGTGATCATCATACGGCTCGGATGAAAACGGTTAAGAATATGGGTTGCTATCGCCTCATAGTTGTTAAGGCGCGGCGCATCCTCAGCGACAAAAAGCGCATGTTTAACAAAACTCATCTGACCCGCGCCCCAGAAGGCGTGCATAAACTGCTTGGCATGCCCCTTGTACAAAGGCTTCATCTTGGCCAGGATAAGGTTATGAAAGCCTCCGTTTTCAGGCATATGGTAGTCGATAAGGTCGCTTGCATTCGTCTTTAGCAGCGGCAGAAAGATACGCTCCGTCGCCCAGCCCATATACTTGTCTTCCAGCGGCGGTTTTCCGACGACTGTTGCCAAATAGACCGGCTTTTTCTTATGGCTTATAGCAGTGACTTCCATAACAGGATAAGGCTCTGCGAGCGTATAGTAGCCGGTGTGGTCGCCAAAGGGGCCTTCAACTCTCAGCCGACTAGGATCCACCCACCCCTCAATAACAAAATCAGCATCCTCAGGGATATAAAGCGGTGTTGTCAATGACTTGACAAGCTGGGCTGTTTTTTTGGTGACCAGGCCGTAGAGCAGCAGCTCGTTCACCCCGTAGGGCATCGGCGCGGTAGCGCACCAGGTATACAGAGGGTCTCCGCCTATAGCAACAGACACGGGCATCTTCTTGCCTTCGCGCTGATACTGATCGAAAAAGTGCGAAGCATCCTTGTGGATCTGCCAATGCATGCCAAGATGGTTTTTGTCATAGACCTGCAATCGGTACATCCCCAGGTTAACCAGTTCGCCGTCAAGACTCTGGGTATAGACCTGGCCCATGGTGATAAAAGGTCCCCCGTCCTCTTCCCAGGTCGTCAATACAGGGATCATCGAGAGGTCCACATCCTCGGCCAGATACTTGACTGCCTGGCATCTCCCCTCCCCTTTTAAGCGTTTTGGGAAAATGTTTTTCAGGCTGAATAGGCTGCCGAGCATAGAAAATTTATCTCTGAATGATGCCGGCGGTTTCATGTGCAGCAAAGACTCTATCTCCTCCGCCACCCCTTCAACTGAGCGTCCAAAAAGAAGTTCGGTACGTTCATACGAGCCAAAGAGGTTCATCAGTACCGGGCTATCATAAACGATCCCCTCTTTTTTATTGACAGGTTTCGTAAAAAGGAGGGCTTTTGAGTTCTCTTTTTTCACCTCCACATAGGCAATATGCGGGATCTCTAAATAAATATCAAGTTCATCATGGATCTCACGCAGTTCCCCGCGCGAGCGTAGCAGATCGATCGTCTTTTGCATTATCAGCCTTTAGCTAAGGGAGTTTTACATAGCATTGGCGCGCTCGAGCAGATCGTGGGCACCCTTGTCAATGACTTGTTGTGCAAGCCTCTTTCCGAGTGTCATGTACTCCTCATGTACTCCGCTGAGCGTATCACTAAGGATTTCCAAGCCATTAGGAAGTCCGAGCGTACATCGGCTGAACACTGTGCCGTCTGGAAGTACACTTGCATTCACACCGATAGGAACATGGCATCCGCCCTCCAAAAGGTCAACGAAATCACGCTCTATCGTCACTTCTATCTCCGTTGATTTATGGTTGAGTTCGTGTACAAGATCAAAGACCTCTTTGTCCTCTATGGTCTGAAGCCCCAAGGCGCCCTGCCCCATTGAGGGGATCATCTCTGAGAGCATAATAGGGTAGAAATACTGCACAACACCGTTAAGACCTAGACGGTTGATCCCCGCAGCCGCAAGGATAATCGCGTCAAACTCGCCCTCTTTGAGCTTGCGGATTCGCGTATCGACATTGCCGCGAAGGTCCTTGATCACAAGATCGGGACGCAGAAGCAGAAGCTGCATCTTGCGGCGTAGCGAAGAGGTTCCTACGACGGCACCGTGAGGCAGGGAATTTAAATTCTCATACTTTTCGCTCAGCATCGCATCGCGTACATCTTCGCGCTGTGTTATCGCAGCCAGAGGCAGTCCCTTTGGCATTACCGTCGGCACATCTTTCAAAGAGTGAACGGCCATATGGGCTTCGCCGCGAAGCATCGCTTCTTCGATCTCTTTGAGGAAGAGACCCTTTCCGCCAATCTTTGAGAGTGCGACATCTTGTATCCTGTCGCCGGAAGTGATAACGATCTTCAGCTCAACATTCAAGCCTGGGCGAATGGCTTCCAGACGTGCCTTGATATGCTCAGCCTGCCACATGGCCAGCTTGCTTCCACGGGTGGCGATGATTAATTTATCCACGTTTGTCCTACCTATTTTATTAATTTGACTTTTTTGTATTTTGCTTTGGTCGGGTCTAATTTTCCGTCTATAAATATCGTCGGTGTACCGTTAACCAGATGCTCCTGTGCTACGCTTAAATCGTGGGCAAGATGCTGCTCTATCTGAGGTGTCGCAATCTCTTTGAGTGTCAGCTTTGTGTTGGCGACACGGTTGAAGGCATCGAGTACCTTCTGTGCATCCGCTTCGCGGCCATTGACTTCAGCCTTGTAAAGAGTCGTAACCACATCCTTCTCTCCCTGCAGTTCAGCCGCTATGGCAGCTTTTACCAAAGGTACTGCCGCGGGGTGAAGCGAGCTAAGCGGAAAATGGTAATAATAGACGGCAAAGGTCTTCGGGTATGGTTTCATATAGGCCAAAGCCTCGGGTACAAAGGAGCGACAGAAGGGGCAAAGCGGATCGGAAAAGATCACAACCTTGTGCGCTGCGTCCGTATTTCCGAAAAGAAGATGCGCCTTGTCATAATATTTCTCTTTAAAGGCCGGAGAGAGAGACGAATTGATCTTCTGTCCGCTTTTGAGGTCGTACAGATCAGAGGTAATCAGTCCGTCACCGACAAAATAGATCGAACGTTGAGAGATGGGCTGTTCCTGATCGCCTCTTTTTGCCTTTCCCTTGAGTTCAACGACATAGGCCTTCCACCCTTTTGGATTTTCCATGTCGATCTTGTCGACGACATCGATATTCAAAGAGATAATATTGGGATTAGACCCTATCCCTTTTTGTAAGAATGAGACCACATGGGCATCATCTGCATAAACAAAACTACTTAAGACGGTTATCGTGACTAACAATTTCAACATCAATGACATTATCTTCTCCTTTATTTGGTTTGCATTCGTCACTGCCCTTGTTTAAGCGGCTCATTATCAAGGCGCTAAACACAGAAAACTGCATCAAAACACCGACAAGGTCACTCAAAATACCCGGCAAAATCAAAAGAATAGCACCTAAAAGTGCAAAAATATTCAGCTCCTGAAACTCTTTCATCGTGATGCAGTTGTTCGAAACTGCCCGCAGACTCTCAAGCATCGTAGTTTTGAAGTTTCGCAGAAGAAGAATTCCTGCGACAGCTGAAAATATGATCTCTAAAAATGTACCTATTCCGCCCAGCTGACCTGCCGTCTGAACCGATATCAGGACTTCGACAAAGAGATAGCCTAGAAAAATATACATCATCATTTTAGCTCCATCAGCCTCGCCAAAAGCTCATCTTTTTTCACTTCGATCTTCTCGCTGTTGCTGCGCGGAGCGATCTGTACTATGCCCTCGGCCAGATTTTTTCCGACGATGATGGTGTAGGGAAACCCTATCAGTTCAGCATCATTCATCTTAAACCCGAAACGTTCTTTGCGGTCATCGATGATCACCTCGACACCTCTGGCGCTAAGCTCGGCATAGAGCTCTTCGGCGTAGGCCAGTTGCTCTTCGTCTTTGATATTGGAGATGAGGATGTTGAAACGGTACGGCGCGGTAGTCTCGGTCCAGATACACCCTTTCTCATCATTGTGCTGCTCGATCACCGCAGCGATCAGACGGCTTACGCCCATCCCGTAGGTTCCCATCACCATCTCCTGGCTTTTTCCATTTTCATCCAAAAAGGTGGCGCCTAAAGGCTTGGAATAGGTCGTGCCCAGCTTGAAAATATGGCCGACCTCTATCCCTTTGGTATAGGAGAGCTTTCCGGCGCAACGCGCGCATCCGTCGCCCTCTTGTACCTGCACAAGGTCAGAAAACTCCAGTTGCTCCGTCTCCATGTCCACTCCCACATAATGAAAGTCTTTTTCGTTCGCACCGCAGATCATCGACTTCGCACCTTTGAGCGAGGCATCAAAAACCAGGGTGATATTCTCAAGTCCCATAGGCCCCATAAATCCCGGCACAAGCCCAAGTTCGCGAAGTTCCTCATCGCTCACATCCGCTATCTCAAGGGCATTGACGGCATTGACCGCTTTGACCTCTTGCAGCTCATCGCTTCCGCGCAGGAAATAAAGCACGATTTTGGAGTCCTCTTCAAATATGAGGCGCTTAGCCACTGTTTTGACGATGTAGTAAGAATCGGCTTTAAAGAATGTGCTCAGATCGTTTATGCTCTTAAGCTCAGGCGTATGGATTTTTTCATAAGCAAGCGCTGGTGCCGGGGCATCGCATCTTGGCTCCGCTCGCACAGCCGCTTCGACGTTGGCGCCGTATTCGCAGGTATCGCATACGGCTATCGTATCTTCGCCACTATCAGCAAGTACCATCAGCTCTTTTGAACCCGAACCTCCGATAGCGCCGCTGTCAGCCTCAACTATTCTGAACTCAAGGCCCAGACGCTCCAGGATGCGTTTATAGGTCGCTTCCATCAGATCGAATTCACGGTCCATGTCCTCATAGCTCGCATGAAAACTGTAGCCGTCTTTCATCACAAACTCGCGTGCGCGCATCAGTCCGAAACGCGGACGCGCCTCGTCACGGAACTTGGTCTTGATCTGGTAAAGGTTCAGCGGAAGCTGTTTATAGGAGGTGACCCGGCCTCTGACGATATTGACCATCATCTCTTCATGCGTCGGCCCCAAGACGAAGCCGTTGTCTTTTCTATCTTTGAAACGCAGTAGCTCTTTGCCGAACTTGTTGACCCGTCCGCTCTCTTCCCAGAACTCTATGGGCGTCACAAAGCTCAGCTCCACCTCTTGGGCATAAATATTGGCCATCTCTTCATTAATAACAGCTTCGATCTTTTTAAGAACGCGTTTGCCCAAAGGCAGGTAATTATACAAACCGCTCGCCACCTGGGAGATAAACCCCGCGCGCGAAAGATAGATGTGGCTGGCTAAGAGTGCATCTTTTGGCGCCTCTTTTGTTGTCGGTGCATACAGTCTAGAAAATCTCATACTTGTCCTTCACACTTGTACTTGTTGGGTATATTGTCTGCGCTTTGTTCATCTGTTTCCCATAAATATTTCATTGATTCGATCAAAGTATCCGACTCCGTGTCACCGGAGAGTTTACGCATACGGTGGATTGCGTCATGCAAAAAGCGTTTTAAAACCTGTTCGTTCATCTTCAGCGCCTGTTGCTCATACTCTTTTGGAATATAGCCTTTTGAAACCGCTCTGTCCGTCTCAACTGCAGCGCAGGACATCGCCTTTTCATAGATCCCCTTGATAAAGGGCTCCATGGACAAGGACTGCAGCCATTTGAAAAACTCTATTGTGTAGCGTCCGATGATGCTATAGCAGAGTTTGGCCTCATCCTCGCGCAGGGCAAGGTTTTCACTGACGATATTTTTCAGATCATCGATGCGGTGGATGAGCAGACCGCTCATCTCGCAGTTGTCGATGTCACGCGGTATCGCCATGTCAAACCAGTGGCGCTCGAAGGAAGTCGATTTAACCATATCTGCGCTAATGATAGCCTTTGGCGAACCTGTTGCCGTAAAGATAAAATCATACTCGTTGATCGCCTCTTCGAGCTCGCTGTAGTCGCGCACGCTGACCAGTTCGCCGCACTCGTCTGCTATCGCCTGCGCTTTTGAACGGGTCCGGTTCATGATGACGCAGTGCGTTCCCGATGAGGAGAGGTGCTTGGCACACAGGCGGCTCATCTCTCCCGCCCCGATGATCAGCGCTGTTTTGTCGGCAAGGTCGGGAAAGTAGGACTTGGCCTTTGCCACCGCGACACTGGCGATAGAGACCGGTTTGGACGAGATGGAGGTCGCGTTGCGCACCTCCGCGGCACACTTGAAAGCGTAATGCATTGCGCGCGAGAGTTTCTGTCCGCAGTAGTTGTGATCAAAGGCAAAGCGGAAGGCGTCTTTGAGCTGTCCCGCGATCTGCGTCTCGCCGACCACCAAGGAGTCTAAAGAGGCAGCGACATTAAAGAGGTGGTGCATCGCGCCCTGGTCTTCAAAGACATCCGCCCGCCCTTCGAGCTCGGCTACGGAGAGCTTTGAGTTGTCGCTGAGCAAGGAAAAGATATAGGCTGTGGCTTCGAGAACATTTTGGACCGAGGTGAGCACCTCAAGACGGTTGCAGGTTGAGACGATCAGGGCCTCGTTGATCACGGGATGCGAGATCATCTTCTCCAGACATACATGGACTTCATCATCCGCGTTCAATGCCAGTTTCTCGCGGATCTCCAGCGTCGAGTTGTGATGGGAAAAACTGACAAGCAGATAATGCATTAAAACTCTCTCTTCATCATGTCGTCAATGATGCCGACCAGGGCCGTCTCATCATAGCGTGAAACCGCAGTGATCGCCTCGTTGCTCAGCCGCTGCGCCAGAGCATAAGAGGCTTCAACACATCTGTGTTCTTTCATTTGCTCTTTTATCCACGAGGCCTCATCCGCATCCAATAAACACCCGTGCGCTTTTTGCAGTCTTTGCCTGGAAACTTCGTCCATGGCGTTGTAAAGATAGATATACGGAAGAGTCGTCTTACCCTCTTTATAGTCGTTCAGCGCCGGTTTGCCCAGACTCTTTTCATCTGAAACAATATCAAGGATATCATCAATGATCTGAAACGAAAGCCCCAGATTTTTTCCATACAGACTGTACGCCTGGGGCTCTTTGCCGGCGAGTATAGCGGCACAATAGGCCGTTGCTTCGATCAGCGAGGCTGTTTTTTTGTAGATCATATCAATATACGCATCTGCGTCAGAGTTGAACTGCTCCCCCATCTTCACATCGGTGTATTCGCCGATAGAGAGTGTTGTCACCGCTTTTGCAACCGCCTGAGAGATCTTTTGGTCAAAATTAGCCAGCTCCGTATAGGCTTTTGAGTAGAGAATATCCCCCATCATCACCGCAATCTTGCTCCCCTCACTTGCGTTGACAGAGATAGTGCCGCGACGCACAGAGGCTTCGTCGATCACGTCGTCATGCAAAAGACTCGCCGCATGAATAAGCTCGATCACGGAAGCCAGTTTGACAGCCTCTTTTGACTCTCCTGCGATTTTAAGCACAAGCTTTGCACGAAGGCGCTTACCTTGGTGCAGCTGTTTAAAGAGTGCACCGATCTCCTCGTTTTCCAACTCGTTAATCCAAAAAAGCATACATTTTTCTACAGCTTCTACCATTAACTTTTATCGACTCTCTTTCAAGGGTTTAACTTCAATCAGTGCTCTTTTTTCAGCATCTTCGACCAAAATATCGAAATACGCTTCTTTCGTTTTATGATCAAACTTTTTAAATATCAGATACATGTATGGCGCGCGTTCATATACCGATCTCTTCGGTAAAAGCTGCAGCTTGTGGGCATCTTTTTTATAGTGCGCATACAAGATAAATTGCGCGGCTAGATCATTAAAATTCAGATGCATCACCAGGCCATCTCCAGCGTACAGTGTCCATCTGAATTTCAATACTCTTGTAGTCTCAGGCTCTTCTTTGATCAGTACCGTTTGGAGTTGATCCTTTTTTAAACGGATCTCTTTCATATAGTTCCACTCTGCCGCCTGGGCGGAAGAGAGGAGTATAAGTGCCCAAACGACAAAGGTTTTCATCTACTCGCTTTTTGAAAGGATGGCTCCCATATAGAAGATGTAGGTGTTTTTAGCGTGCGCTTCCACCTCATCTGCCTTGGTGTAGAGAAAATCTTTGATCTTCTTTTCGACTGCCTCCAAAGACTCCATATGCTCTTCCATATAGAGCTCCATTGCCGCCATGCGGTTGACCATCGCCTCAAGCTCAAAGCGCGCCACATCATTGTTCGCGTTAAAGACTACGTCAAAAAATTTGCTCTTTGGCGAGCCCAAGAAAACATCGTCTTCATCTTCAAATAGTGCTGAATACTTATCCATATTATTGTCTCTTTTAGAAAAATTTTCAGATTATAGCACAGCAAGCTTTAATCCAATTTTGCAACTTTGCCCAAATCGAGCTTGTTCTCTCTTATGCAGGAGTGCAGAAGAACAAAAACCAAAGCACGTTTAATCTTAAGAGGTGAATGGGGGGGGGATGAGTGAGCTTCGCTGAAGGGTGGATGAGGAAGAGCAAAATGCATTTACCCATAAGCGAAGTGCACCCATCTACCCATCTACTTTATTGGCGCGAACTCTTCTCTTAGGACCGACTCAAATTTTATTACGGCATTTTTGTCGTGTCTGGAATCTTCGTAGAGTCTTTGAAAGTACTCGTCCACCGCACGCTGAAAGTGCATATTGGTGACGATATCATTGAACTCGCTGATGTAGGGCTTGAACTTCTTGAAACAGTGCTCAAAAAAGACGCGCTGGTACTGCTCTGCCAACGTGCCCTTGGCGTCAGGGCCGAGCAGTGCGTCTAGGAGGTTGGGAATATAGACGATGTTCCAGGGCGCCGCAAAGGCGAAGATGTTTTTGCTTCGTCCAAAGATCGAGGTCAGCTGGTAGTTGCGAAGGTCTTTGGACTTTTTGTAGCCTGTAAGGTCTTCAATGATCTTCGCCGGGGTCTGGGTATTGGAGGGGTCTTTTTGGACCTGCTTATTTTTCAGGACCTTGTCATAAAATTCATAAAAGAGGTGATTTCCGCCGGTCTCTTTCATTCCTCGCATATAGACCGTCTTATTGGAACTGATCTTCTCTTTTAGCTTCTTCCACTCCTCTTTGACCTTCTCGTCGGGAATAAAGATTGTCTTTTCAAGACCAAATCTAAAAAATTCTTCTTTGGAGATATACTCCGGTATAAAGGCTTCGTACGAATCTAGCATCTGTGCTCCTGATTAAAAATTAAAATTTTGCCGCTTTGAGCGCCTGCTCTCTTGCCTTGTCTTTTTTGCTCTTTCCTTTGCCCTTCACCGGCGCGGGCCCCTTTGTTTTTGCCGGCTTTTCGCCTTTGAGTTCGAAGCCCGCTATCTGCTCGCGTTCAAGTGTGATCTTGCTGCGTTTTTCGATAAGGGCAAAGTGCTCTTGGTCTTCGAAGTCGATAAACGAGAGGGCTACCCCGCTTTTGCCTGCCCTGCCCGTGCGTCCTATGCGGTGGATATAGTCCGCCGGGGAACGGGGAAGGTCAAAATTGATGACGCAGGAGATGTCATTGATGTCAAGCCCGCGCGCGGCGATGTCTGTCGCAAAGAGGATGCGGATCTTTTTCTCCTTGAAGGCCGCAAGCGTCTCGCTCCGCTCCTCTTGAAAAAGATCGCCGTGAAAGGAGTCTGCGGCAAAGCCGTACTTCTTGAACTTCGCCGCAATGTTGTCCGCCGCTCTTTTGTTGGCCATAAAGACCAGGACCTGCTCCCACCCTTCGCTTTGCAGCAATTCGCGCAGCAAAGGGCCGCGGTTTTCACGGTTGACCTCTATGGCGCGCTGGCTGATGCTCTGTACCGTCGGCTCCTCCTGCTCTATCGTAACCTCCAGCGGCGTCTTTGTGATGCGTTCGGCGATGGCGAGCATCTTGGGCGGATAGGTCGCGGAGAAGAGGAGATTTTGGCGCTTTTGCGGAAGTACGTTCAAGATCAGCTCAAGCTCCTCGGCAAAGCCCAGATCCAGCATCTTGTCGGCCTCGTCGAGGATAAAATAGTCGACATGCGAGAGGTTGATCTGCTGTTTTTTAAGGATATCAAGCAGTCTTCCCGAGGTCGCGACGACGATGTCGCACCCTTTTTGAACGGCAAGCATCTGCTCACCGATCTTTTCGCCGCCGATGATGCTCACGACTTTTGGCTTCTTGTCCAAAAAAGCGCTGAACGTAGAAAATGCCTCCGCGACCTGAACGCTAAGTTCTCGCGTGGGTGTGAGCACCAGCACCCTGATCTTGGGTTTGCCTTCACGGACATCCTTGGCCCAAAGCTCCAGGATCGGCAGGACAAAACTCGCACTCTTTCCGCTTCCCGTCTGCGCCCTCGCCATCACATCATGATGATCCAGCACCAGCGGAATGACCTTCTTCTGCACCGGTGTCGGCTCGCTATAACCGCTTTTTTGAAGGGCGCTTTCTATCGGCGCCGAGAGTCCCAGGGATGAAAATAGCATAGTTAAAGTGTCCTCGTATTGTTTTGCGCGTATTTTAGGCTCTTTTGGCTTCAATGCGGTGTAACTAGTGCATCAAAAGCTCTTTTCTTATCTTGACAACGACCTTTTTGACTAGCTCCGACTCGCTGCCTATCATCAGACCGGGCATATGCGCGTCATGCGGGTAGAGCATTACAAATGTCCCGGGAAAGACATTGACCCGCGTCTGTCCGGGATGTATCCGTTTGTAAAACTCCGCCTCGACGGCGCTGTCATAAGGGGTCGCGAGCGTCATATCGTCCACAAAAGAGCACTCAAACCCCTCCGCTCCGCTGAGCACACTCTGAATATCGATATAGTCGCGGTGCGACTCAAACAATGCGCCTTGAGGGGCAAAGGTCTTGTAGCTCATCACCAGCGCAAAGATATTATCCCCCTCGATCTCGTACCGTCTCTCTGGTGAATCCGGCGTCAATGTGGCCAAAAACTCAAAGGCACGCTGCCAGGCTGCGGCGAAATTATACTGCTTCCAATTTTCCATCTTGTCTATGATCATAATAGGGCTCCTTTTTTTTAAAGGGCACCTCTAAAAACCCCAACTGCCTTCAGAGGGAAAAAGAGAGATGAGATTGTGCAGAACTTTTCTTGCACCCCAAGGGTATTTGTCCCTTCGGTCGGGCAAATCATAGCCGTAGCTATGGTGATAGAAAATTGTGTGCAAGATTTCTCTTTTTTTCCCTCCCTTGGGGCGATAGACAGTTGGGGTTTTTAGAGGTGCCCTAAAGACTAACATTAGCATAAAAATGGGTATTTGAGGTAGATGGGTGTGCTTCGCTTGTGGGTGGATAGGATGGACTTTTTTTGGGTTCTGTTTGAGTCAATCGCAAGGCTCTTCACTATCAGCAAAGTACCCACCCTTTTTTTCTACCCTATTCACACATCTATTTAAATTATTCTATAAACTCATAGATACCTTCATGCAGTGCCTTTCATGATCCTCTTGATCACTTTTGTTTCAATGTAGTACTGATAGCAGGCCCTGTTTTGTATTTCTATCACCTCTTTGGCATGGATCGGGGGCTTAAGTGCCCCTCTGAAAATAATATTAATCTTATGTCCGCAGGAGCGGATATCGGGAACACGAAAGCACCTTTTTGATATGATGCACGCAATTCTTCTAAAAGGCGATATATGAGACTCTACGCACCATGGGAAAAAACATTTGACAAAATAGCGACACCCTTTGAGCGTTTTATACATGCCCAGACGACTACGGGGCTTATCCTTATACTGACGACGGTTATTGCCCTTCTTTTGGCGAACTCGCCCCTTGCCCAGACCTATGTTGACCTCTTTCACGCTAAGGCGAGCGTCTCCCTTGGCGAGTGGAGTCTCTCCCACTCCCTGCACCACTGGATCAACGACGGACTGATGGCTATGTTTTTCTTTATCGTAGGGCTTGAGATCAAAAGAGAGATCCTCGTCGGCGAGCTTTCCAACATCAAGGTTGCGATGCTTCCCATCCTCGCTGCAATCGGCGGGATGGTACTGCCTGCCTTGATCTATCTCGGCGTCAATAACGGTACAGAAGCTGCACAGGGCTGGGGTATTCCTATGGCAACGGACATCGCCTTTGCGATCAGCGCCCTGGTTCTGCTGGGAAAAAGAGTCTCTACGGCTCTGGTGACCTTTTTGGTAGCGCTGGCTATCGTCGACGACCTCGGAGCGGTTCTGGTCATCGCTGTTTTTTACACGGAACAGATCGAGCTTTCCTATCTCCTGATGGCGCTAGCGACATTTCTAGTCATGGTCGCTTTCAACCGTTTCGGCATCCACAGCACCCTGGCCTATTTTATCGTCGGGGGGATTATGTGGTACTTTATGCTTCTCTCAGGCGTTCATGCGACCATAGCTGGTGTTATCGCCGCCATGGCCATTCCTACCCAGCCCAAACTCACCTCCGTAAGTTTTTCCCAACGGGCAAAGCTTCTGCTGCTCTCCTATGACAGCCACACGGACCCTGCCGGAAAACTCGATGAAAACCAAAAGGCGATACTGCAGAACATCAAAGACAAGGTCGATGCCGTCACCTCTCCGGCTGCCAAGCTTGAACACTCGATGCACCTTCCCGTGGCACTGATCGTGATACCGCTCTTTGCTCTTGCCAATGCAGGAATCAGTATAGACTTCTCCTCTATCGGCGACACTATTGCAACGCCTATCTCTTTGGGGATCATCCTGGGTCTGATACTTGGAAAGGTACTGGGCATTGCCGGGGTCGCTTGGCTCGCCATCAAACTTGGCATCGCCAGACTTCCCGAGAACAGCACCATGAGTCAAATATTCGGCGTGGCCTTTTTGGGCGGCATCGGCTTTACAATGTCGATATTTGTGGCAGAACTGGCCTTTGCGGGAGACAGCGCTGCTATCTTTGAAGCCAAGGTCGGAATCTTGAGCGCTTCTCTGCTCGCGGGAATAATTGGATTTTTATGGCTTAGATTTACCTCCAAAGAGATCATAGAGGAGTAGTCTTTGCTGTTTGCAGGGGGAACAGAGAGAGACTGCGCCAAAAAAACAATTTTTTATTCATATATTTCACATACAGTTGGTAAAATAAGACATGAACAAATTTTGCAAAATCATCGACAAACTGCATCTTCTTTTTTACGAATGGGATTCCAACAGGCACGCCTTTGTGCCCGATCTTTCCTATACTGCGCAACAACGCTACGATGAACTGATCAAGTTGACCTATGAACTCAGTCTTAACAAGTTCAGTTATGAGGTTCAAAAAGACAAGAGCATCCTTGTACTTAAGACCAATGAAGGCAAGGGCTTTGTCGCCAAAGCCTTCTATTCGCTCCTCGCCGCCCTAAAGATAAAGAAAATGAACATCTATCTGCTTAATGACACCACGGTCAAGCGGGCCAAGAACCTGCCACTTTTTAAACTAGAGCATCTCAAAAGTGATGTTGATCTTTCAGCCTATGATGCGCTGGTCTTTACCTCAAAAAACGCTGTCTTCGCCCTGCACTCTTTTAACAGCGCATGGAAAAAAGTACCCGCGTACGCCATTGCTCCTCAAACAGCAAAAACAATTAAAAAACTGGGCGGGAATTTAAAGTTTGTCGGTGTTAAAAAGCATGGTAATGCCTTTGGCTATGAGTTAATTCAAGAGCTTCAGGGCAAAAAAGTACTCTACGTCAGAGGCAAAAAAGTTGTCTCCGACATAGTTTCCATACTCAAAGAAGGCGGTGTGAGCTGTGCTGAGATGATCGTTTATGAAAATATTTGCGACCCAGAGCCGAAGATCCAGAAACTGCCCAAAAACTCCTATATCGTATTTTCTTCCCCCTCTGCTATCGCATGTTTTTTAGAGCACTACCCCTGGCAGAAGAGCTACCGTGCGATCTGCATAGGCGAAACTACGGCAAAACACCTCCCCCCGGAGATAAAACCCCATATCGCCGATACCACCTCCATAGAGGCGTGCATCAACAAGGCCGTGGAACTGGAGTTGTGCCGGTAGAGAAATTGCGCTTCGCTTGCGGGGGGGGGGATGGGTGCGCTTTGCTTATGAGGGGATGGGTTCGCTTCGCTTATGGGGAAGATGAGGCTGACCGTTCTTCCCGCTCTTCCCCATTCACTCTTCTAGCGGTTTCACCTTCTTAACCACACTATACAGAAGCGGGACATACAGAAGGTTCAGTACGGTAGCCCATGCCAGTCCAAAGCCCAAAGAGATCGCCATCGGCTGGAGTATCATCGCCTGGCCCGAGGAGAAAAAGATCAATGTAGAAAGACCCAAAACCGTCGTAACCGAGGTAAGGATGATGGGGCGCAGACGGGTTCGGGCGTACTTCACAAGCTCATCCGTGTTCTTAGCCTTTTTGATAAAGAGCATCATCAAAAGCCCGTCATTAACAACAACTCCAGCCAATCCTATTACGCCGATAAGGCTCGGCATCGTCATGTTCATCCCCATCAGCATGTGCCCGCCCAGGACTCCGAACCAGACCAGAAAAACGGCATTGGAGAGTATGATAAGCGAGTCAACCAAAGAGTCAAAGAGCCACACCAGGGTAATAAAGATCAAGAACAGCGCCACTACCGCTGCCTGAAAAAGTTCGCGTTTTGTTTTATCGTTCTCCTGCTGCTCACCCTTGATATCCACCCCATAACCCTCTTCTTTCAAGGTCTGCAGCAGGGGGGAGAGTATCTTTGTCAGCTCGCCGGCAGTGATCTTCTCTTTATGTAGTGAGGCAAAAACCGAGCGAATCCGTTTGCCGTCCTCTTTTTCTATGCTGACATAGGCCGTCAGGAACTCAAAATCCGCTATCTCCTTGAGGCGCACACGTTTTTGCGTTCCGGGAATGTTCAGCGATATATGCTGCAGGTTGTCGTAATCATCTTTTTTCTCGCTCTCGACGCGGATGCGCACCAGGCCGGACGCGTTGAACATCTTGCCGTACTCGCCCTGAAGATAGTAAGCACGCAGCTGCGTGTTCAAGATCTCTTCGGTAAACCCAAGCTTCTGCCCGTAGCCGTTGATGTGAAGCTTCAGCTCTTGTTCGCCCTCGGTGGCATCATTGGCGACATTGTAGACACCCTCATGCCTTGCCATCTCTGCCTCGATGCGCTTCAGGCCTGCCAAAAGCTCGGCATCGTTCTTGAGCGAGAGGGCGATCTCCACGTCATTTTTGACCACGCCCGTACCCGGTACCGTCACGCGCAGCTCATCAAAGAGGTTCACCCCATTCTCCTGCATCTGTTCAAAGGGCTTCATCAGTTTTTTGATATCCTCCGCGATCTCTACCGCCTCGCGCTCGCGGGTCAAGAGCGATGCATCATACTCGACGGAGAGATAGGGGTTGATATAGCGCTCAAAAAAGTTAGTCGGTGCACGCTCGCCCAGGTCGATGAAGATATGAAAAAGGTTCTCTCCTGTCTGCGCCTGGTTTTTTGCATCGATGCGTATGCCGACAGTGGAGGTCACCGAGAGTATCTCGCCCTCTTTTTTATAGGCCAGGATCACCTCTTCAAGCTGCGAGACGATCTTCTCAGACTCTTCGAGGTCATGATTGATCTCCAGTTTTCCCGAGACGAAGACCTGGGTCACATCGAAATCGGGAAAGAGCTGGAAGCGTGTCATGCTCGCGAACAGAAGGGTCGAACCTATGATGGCGAGCAGCATAAGCGCCAAGGCACTCCTTTTTCGCTCGATCAAAAAGTGAAGCATTTTTTCGTACCCGCTATAGAAGCGATTCCAAATGTCATGGCTGACATGGTCATCTTTGCGTACTCTCAGGAAATCTTTGGCGTGCAGGGGCAAAAAGTAGAAGGCTTCAAAAAGCGAAGAGACAAGCAATACAGAGATCATAATCGGCAGGATACGGATAAAGGTTCCCATCTCTCCCGTCATCATCAGCAGGGGCAAAAAAGCAAATACCGTCGTCAAGGTCGCGGCAAAGACGGCAGGAAACATCTCCCGAGTCCCCTCTATAGCCGCCTCTCGCCGCTCTTTTCCCATCTCCAGATGGCGATAGATGTTTTCAGCAACAACGATCGCCTCGTCCACCAGCATTCCCAGCGCTATCAGCCCGCCCAGAAGGGAGAGCATATTTAAGGAGTAGCCTATCTTCTCCGTCACAATCAGTCCTATCATAAACGAGAGCGGGATTCCCAGCGCCACGACAAAGGCGATGCCGCGGTTGACGCTGAGCATCATCGCTATAAAGACAAGAAAGAGTCCGAAAAGGATGTTTGAAAAGACCGTGTTCAAACGGTTTTTTATCCACACCGAGGTATCAGAATAGACACTGAACTTAAATTCGGGATACTTCTGCTCATAGCTGCTCAAGAGTGTTCGAATCTGCTTGACAAGCACAATGGCGCTGCCTGATTTTGACTTGGTGATATTGATCGATATCGTTGGCAGCGCGTTGAAGTGTGTCAGTTCGCTCTGCTGCGAGATCGTGAATGCCACATCCGCCACATCTTCAAGACGGATCTTTTTTCCGCCGATGCTCAAGAGCGTATTTTTGAGCTTTTCGATCTCTTTTTCGCCGTTGCTTGTACTGATATAGAGGTGATTATTCCTCTCTTTAATCGTCCCTATAGGAAAAATGGAGCTTATCGACTGAAGTGCCCTGGTAACATCATCGCTTTTGAGCCCGTAGGCTTCAATCTTGGAGAGGTTGATCTTGACCAGAAGCTCATCATCCGCATCCCCGCGGATCGTCACCTCGTTGAGATCTTTAAAAGCAGAGATATCCGACTTGAGCATTTCTGCCATAACAAGCAGCTCATTAGTAGGCTTTTGCGCAGAAACAGAGACCTGAACGAGGGGGATAGACTGTTCAAAGAGGTGTGCTATCGGCTCGTCCATGTCGGAGGGAAGATCGCGTTTTATCTTAGAGATCACATCTTTGACATCATTCAAGGCGGAGATATTGTCCGCCTCGGGCTTGATCTCCGCCGTGATCATGAAGCTGCCATTTTTCACCTGCGTCTGCAGTCTCTGCATCGCATTGATGTTTTTAAGCTCGTCCTCAATCGCCTTGACGGCCATCTTGTCTAAAATATCCGCACTCGTGCCGGCATAACTTCCCGAGACTACAACCTTGTCCATCTGAACCGGAGGGAAGATCTCTTTGGGAATGTTAACGTAGGCAAATACGGATAGCAGGACGATAAAGGCAAGAAAGATATGGTTTAAGAGAGGTTTGTCTATAGCAAATTCTATGAATTTTTTTAGCATGCGCTTTTATTTCCTAAAATAGTGTGTCCAGGATCTGGTTCTTGAACTTTTTGCGTTCAACCTCATTACTGATGATCTTTCTCTCCTCTTTGAGACTTTTGTATTCGCGCTCAAGCGAGGAGATGTCACGGCTTTTATAGTAGATGCTACTTTGCAAAAAGATCTTGGGAAAGGCGAGCAGCAGTATCAGTGCAACGCCCATAAAAACAGCCACAAGATAGCCGAAGCTCAGCTCTTTTTGGACACCGATGACTGTGTCTATCTCGCTTAAGATATCGTGTTTGTCGCTATACTCCAAATTCAAAGACCCTCATCTTTGCCGATCGGCTGCGACTGTTTTGTTTTACCTCGTCTGCTTTTGCCTCGTAGGGCTTGCGCATGACCAGCCTGCCCAAAGCGTGATTGTTCCCGCAGGTACAGCGCATCGCGTGGGGATCGCAGATGCAGGACATCGACCACTTCTTGAAACGCTGTTTGACGATGCGGTCTTCAAGCGAATGAAAACAGATGATCGCCACACGCGCCCTGCTCAGTCCGGCCTCTTCGATCGCATCCAAAAGCGCCTCAAGTTCACCGAGCTCGTTGTTGACCTCGATGCGGATCGCCTGAAAGACAAGGGTCGCCGGATGGATCTTCTTACCTTTTGGCGCAAAGGGGCGTACCACGGCAGAGAGCTCTTTGGCCGAATGCAGAGGCCGCGCTGCAATGATCTCGGCGGAGAGCTTTTTGGCATTTCTGATCTCGCCATACTCGAAAAGTATCCGTTCCAGCTCGTTTTGCGAATAGCTGTTCACCACGTCCATCGCGCTGAAGTCGCGGCTTGGATCCATACGCATGTCCAGACTCTCGCTCTCAAAACCGAAACCGCGCGCTTTTTCATCGAGTTGCAAAGAGGAGACACCGATATCGGCTAAAAGGCCCCGGATCTCGTCCTTGGGATGTTCGGCAAAGAGTGCCTTTGCTACTTCAGAGAAGCGCCCTTTTCTGATCTCTACACGCTCTTTGTAAGGCGCCAGACGCTTAGTGGAGAAATCGATTGCCGTCTGGTCCTGGTCGATGCCGATAAGGCGGATATTCGGATTTGACTCCAGTATCAGCGAACTGTGCCCTGCATACCCCATAGTGCAGTCGATGATGATGCCCTCGCGGATGTCTTTGAAGGTCTCTTCGACTTCGCGGTAGAGAACAGGTATATGGGGAATATCTTGCAAGCTGACGGCCTTTTAAAAAATTTCTTTATAATAGCAGAATCGCTCTTATATTCTCAATAATCACGCATCATGGCTGCACTTTTTATCTGCAATACGCTATACTCACACACATTTTTATATGAAGGCGTTCAATGGTCGAGCATCTCAAAACAGAACTCTCTGTCCTCTCCCAGTCAATGTTTCAAAATGACTTTTTCGGGCTCTTTCACGGCTCTATCTCTGCCAAAACAGACAGCAGCCGTTTTATCATCAATAAAAAAGAGGCTGTTTTTCATCAGATGAGCGAGAAGGATCTGCTTGAGCTTGGCCACAGCAGGGATTATCGCTGGAAAGAGTCAAGCATAGACACCGCTATCCACTCGCAGATCTACGCCCATGTCTCCGATGCGAAGTTCATCAGCTTCTCCATGCCGCCTTATACGACGGCTTACACCTTCAACCACTCGCTTATCATACCCAAAGACTATTTTGGCAATCAGGAGTTTAAGAGTATCAACATCTACGATCCCAAAAACCTTGACGACTGGTACGACAGAGCAAACAGCGAGATCCCTCAGTACTTTATCCAGAACGAGGCAAATATTATTATTATCAAAGGCTACGGAATATTTACCTACTCCAGAGATATGCACAGCATGACCAGACGTCTTGCTATCTTGGAGAACAGCTGCCGCCTGCTGATGCTCGGCGCCGTTACCAAAAACCAAAACCTCGAATTTTAAACCCCCTACTTTTTGCGAAAAAGCTGAAAGCCCAGATAGACCATCATAATCAAAAGCCCAACGGCAGCACCGATCTGCTGTGTGTCCCCCTCAAAAAATTCCATCTTCAGACACCTTTGATGGCGCTATAGGCGGTCTCAAACATAAGCTCCATCTCCTCTTCATTGATAATATAAGGCGGCATAAAATAGATAATATGCCCCAATGGACGCAACAGTACCCCTTGCTTAAGTCCGTATTCATAGATCTTCAAACCGATACGCTCTTCGGGCGCGTAGCCTTTGAGTTCAACGGCGGCGATCATGCCTGTTTGACGCACCTCTTTGACATTCTCAAGCGTTTTGAAACGCTCTAGGCTCCTGGCCATAAAGGCGGCCGTTTTCTTGTTTTTTTCGATGATGTTTTCGTTCTCAAAGATATCCAAGGTCGCATTTGCCGCCGCGCAAGCCAAGGCGTTCCCTGTATACGAGTGCGAATGCAAAAAAGCCTTGAACTGACCATAGTCGCAGTAAAATGCCGCATAAGTCTCTTCCGTTGTCAGCACAACAGACAGAGGAAGATACCCTCCTGTCAGCCCCTTGGAGAGCACCAGAAAATCAGGAGTGATCCCCGCTTGCTCGCAGGCAAATAGCGTTCCCGTGCGTCCGAACCCCACCATCACTTCATCCGCAATACAATGCACATTATACTTCTCGCATAGCTGTTTTGCCAGGCTGAGATAAAGCGGATGATACATATGCATATATCCCGCACCCTGTACCAGGGGCTCAAGAATAAGCGCAGAGATCTCGCTGCCTCTCTTCTCAAAAAGCACCTCAAGCGAACGCGCAGCAACTCTTGCGGCCTCTTCGCTGGCATCCAAAGGAGCAGGGGTCTGAACAGAGCGGATAAGCAAAGGGGCATAGGTCTGTTTATAAAGCTCTACATCTCCCACAGAAAGCGCGCCGAGCGTTTCGCCGTGATAACTGTTTGTTAGTGATACAAACAGAGGCTTCTCTTCCCCTCTGTTCTTATGCGTATGGTAGCTCATCTTCAAGGCGACCTCTACCGCCGAAGAGCCGTTGTCTGCGTAGAAACAGCGTGCCAAGCCTTGTGGCGCGAGAGAAATCAAACGCTCCGAGAGCCTAACCACCGGCTCATGAGTAAACCCCGCCAGGATAACATGCTCCAGCGTATCGACCTGCTCTTTGATCTTCGTGCTGATATAAGGATTGACATGGCCAAAAAGATTGACCCACCAGGAGCTGATCGCATCGAGATAACGATTGCCGTCAAAATCCTCCAGCCAGACACCCGAACCGGACTTGATGGGGATCATAGGCAAAAACTCATGATCTTTCATCTGTGTACAGGGATGCCACAGTACCTTAAGATCGCGTTCAGCGATCATTTTATTTGTCATGTTTTCCCTTTTAGAGAGCATTTTGCTTCGAAAATTATAATCAAAGCCCCCTTTAGGCCAGATATATTGTTACATCTGGCACAATTCACCTGTATCCAGGGCATCTTTATAGTCTTTTAATACTCAACACACTAAAATATCTCTTATTATAATTTAAGGATAACTTATATGATTACATGGATGCAAAGACATCGTAAATACTTAATCATCACCCTCTGGATCAGCGGTGGTGCCTTTATTGCAGCCGGCCCGATGTTCGCTATTGGAAGCGGAAGCTTTTCAGGACGCAGTGCGGATTCGGTTGCCAAGGTCGGAGACGTAGAGATCTCTGTTCACCAGATGAACACAGGCTATCGTCAACTTTTCGCACAGTACAACCAGATGTTCCAAGGTAAGTTCGATGAGGCCCAGGCCAAAGCCTTTGGTCTTGAGCAGCAAACCCTGCGCCAGCTAATCAACGAGGCACTTTTGCTCAACCTTGCTGAAAAGTTCAAGCTTGTCGTCACCGATAAAGAGCTGAGCAGCAATATCGCTTCTACAGATGCATTTTTCAAAGACGGAAAATTTGACAAAGAGACTTATCAAAAAGTCCTGAAACAGGCCCAGCTCAACATCTCTCAGTACGAGAGTGATGTCAGACGCTCCTTGCTGCTCAATAAGATGATGGAGATATTCTCTCCAAAAGCACTTCCCCTGGAAAATGAAGCCGTCTCTATGGCACTTTATATCAACGACAAGATCTCCTACAAGGTGCTTGACGCGTCGATGATCAAGGTTTCCTCGAGCGAAGAGGAGATTAAGAGCTACTGGGAAGCGCATAAGTTCGAGTATATGAGCGAACCAAGCTTTCAAGTGGAGGTGATCGAGCAGACCACTGTTAGTAAGAGCTACAGCGAAGAGGAACTGAAAGAGGCATATGAAAACAGCAAACATGAGTTTGTCAACGAAGAAGGGATGATAAAAAGTTTTGAAGAGGCCAAGCCCGATCTCATCTCTGCGCTTAATACCGAAGCCACGAACAAAGAGGCCCTTCGTACTTACATTAGCTACAAAAAAGAGTCCCTGGACCCATCGGTGAGTACACAAGCCTTTTCCCTCAGCGAAAGCAGCAATCCTTTCGGTCCGGAAGTACTTGAAAAGATCTCTAAGCTTAGTTTGGAGAAGCCTTACCTTAAACCTCAAGAGATAAAGGGTAAGTTTTTGATCTTCAAACTGATCACAAGCAAGGGAAGCGAACCAAAAAGCTTTGAAGAAGCCAAAGCCCAGGTCGCAGAAGCTCTCAGCGCAGAGCAGACAACTGAGCAACTCAGAACCCTTGCCAAAAACTCTCTGGCGACTTTCAGCGGGAAAACATCTGCATTTCTAACACGTGAGAGCATCGCCAAGCTTCCTCCTTTGGCTGAGCATGAAGCGGCAGAATTTCTTGAAGCACTTTTTGCCCAGCAGGACAAACGCGGATTTATTGAGCTCAAAGGCAATAAGATCGTACTATTTAATATTTTGGAACAGAAGTTGCTCGCGAAAGAGAACAATACCCAAGAGAAAAATGTATTACGCCTTAAAACATCTCTCTTGAATGATGGATTACTGAAAAAACTTGAAGCACAGTATCCGGTGACTTCATATCTAAAAGGAAATTGACTTTGAATAGAACAGTACTTGCCATTGACATCGGCTCGACAAAGATCTGTGCTATCATCGCTGATATCGATGAAGATGACAAGATCCAGATCCTGGGCGCGGGCATAAGCAAGGCACAGGGATTAAAAAAAGGCAGCATCACAAACATAGAGCTTGCCTCCAAGTCGATCAAAAATGCCCTTAATGATGCCAAACGCGTTGCCGGTACAAACTTTACCAAGGCAATCGTCTCTATCTCGGGCGCCTACACCAAGAGTCTAAACTCCAGCGGCATCGTCAACATCCCCAACAAAGAGGTCGGCCTCAAAGAGATCAACCGTGTGATGCAGACCTCCTTGTACAACGCGAACATCCCCAATGAGTATGAGGTGCTGCATACGCTTCCGTACAACTTCAAAGTCGATGATCAGGACTTTATCGAAGACCCTCTGGGAATGAACGCAGCGCGTTTGGAAGTCGAAACGCACATCATCACCACCCAGAAGTCAAATCTCAACAACCTCCGCAAAGCGGTTCGCGCCGCAGGCGTAGAGGTTGAAAACATCGTTCTCAGCGGATACGCTTCTGCTATAGCAACCCTCAACTCGGACGAAAAAGAGCTCGGAGCGGCGGTGATCGACATGGGCGGCTCGACCTGCAACCTTGTCATCCATTCGGGAAATTCCATTCGCTACAACGATTTCCTGGGTGTCGGCTCGAACCACATCACCAACGACCTCTCCATGGCGCTGCACACTCCGTTAAATACGGCGGACAATGTCAAGATGACCTACGGAAGTCTGCATGCACCTTCCAATGACCTGGTTGAACTCCCGGTCATTGGCGACGAGAAGACGACGCACGAAGTCTCTTTGGAAGTCGTCTACAATGTCATCTACGCCCGTGTCGAAGAGACGTTGATGATCATCGCCCAGTCGATTGAAAAAAGCGGTCTGAAAGAGCACCTGGGTGCCGGGATCGTCCTTACGGGCGGATTTACAAAGATGGAAGGCCTGCGTGAACTCGCGGTTGCGATCTTTGACAATATGCCCGTACGTCTGGCAAAGCCAAACGAGATGGAAGGCCTTTTTGATACCCTCAGAGACCCCTCATACTCTGGTGCGATCGGTCTTTTGAAGTACTCGGCAGGCGGCTACGCTCCTTACGAGATCGATGTCAACAAGCATATGCGCCACCGAAACGAGAGCATGGAAGAGAGACTGACACCGAACATCAGCAATATCGCACCAGGTATCGGCGAAGACGAAGAGACAAACATCAACATCCGTAACAGCGATGTCAAAAGTGAACTGGCGTCCATCGCCTCGCACAAGATTAAAAAAGATGAGCCAAATCTTTTCAATAAGGTCTGGCAATGGGCAACACAACTATTCTAGTTCAATTTAAGGAGAGAGCATAATGGAAGCATTCAGCATAGAAGAGACAGCAACGGTTTCGGGAGCCAAGATCATTGTAGTCGGTGTAGGCGGAGGCGGCGGAAACATGATCGCACATATGATAAAAGAGGGCATCACCGGCATCGAGATGATCGTTGCCAATACCGATGCGCAGATGCTCGATCACGCCGAAAGCTGTACGAAAATACAGCTAGGCACAAAACTCACCAAGGGTCTTGGTGCGGGAATGAAGCCCGATGTCGGCAGAGAGTCGGCCATCGAAAGCTATGACGACATCCGCAATGCACTTGAGGGTGCGGACATTGTTTTTGTTGCAGCAGGCCTTGGCGGCGGTACAGGCACAGGCGCGGCTCCGGTAATTGCGAAGATCGCCAAAGAAGCCGGCGCCTTGACG
Organism: Campylobacterales bacterium; assembly: GCA_014859655.1. Lineage (GTDB taxonomy): Bacteria > Campylobacterota > Campylobacteria > Campylobacterales > Sulfurimonadaceae. The sequence goes on along the minus strand of JACUTT010000006.1, from coordinate 37,003 downwards.
GTCTCGGTAGTAACCAAACCCTTTATGTTTGAGCAGCGCAAACGCATGAAGGTCGCGATGGCAGGTCTTGAAGAGCTTAAAAAAGAGTCCGACTCTATTGTCGTTATTCCTAATGACAAGCTTCTCTCCATCGTCGACAGAAACATGGGCATCAAAGAGAGTTTCAGGCTTGTAGACAGTGTTCTCGCTCAAGCGGTCAGCGGTACTTCGGGCGTCATTTTAGCATCCGGTGCAAATGACATCAATCTTGACTTTGCCGACCTTCAGACGGTGATGAGCCACAGAGGCATGGCACTGATGGGTGTAGGCATCCATCAAGGTGACAATGCGGCCTATGAAGCGATCAAATCCGCTATCGAGTCGCCTCTTCTTGACAACATGTCGATCAACGGAGCGATGGGCGTGCTTGTGCATTTCCATATGCACCCTGACTTCCCGCTTATCGAGATGAACGAAGCGATGCAGGTCATCGAAGAGTCAGCGGATGAAGATGCGGATATCATTTTCGGAACAACCACCGACGCTACCCTTGAGAAGGACTATGTCCGTATCACGCTCGTTGCCACCGGCTTTGAAAAAGAGCTAAACAAGGGCTCAAACGCAACGAACAATGCAAGTTTCGACACGCCAAAAGAGACCAAGACAGTCCATATCCAGCGCCCTGTGCTGAAAGTTGTCGGCGGTGAAAACTTCGAAGGAAGCGAAGCTTTCTTAGATGTGCCGACCTATATGCGCCAGCAAAAAGACTAAATCCGTTTTAGATGCACCTCTAAAGGTCTCTTTATGAGCTCCATAACTACACTCCTTAAGGCCAAGACTCTCCTTGGCCTCTCCGACAGAGCCACCCTTTTTGAAATCAAACAGAAATACCGAAGCCTAATGCAAAAATGGCATCCCGACAAAAATCCAGATGATATCATCACCGCGCAAAAAATGAGCGCGCAGATCAATGAGGCCTACCAGATCATTCTAAACTACTGCAACAGTTATGCGTACAGTTTTAAAGAAGAAGACATAAGAGAGAAGGCAGCATCGCCGCATGAGTGGTGGGAAGCACGTTTTGGAGAGCAGAACCGTCCTAAAAAGAAGTAGATTTTCTTTTATGCAAACTGAATAGGGCCTTGGCTCTTTCCGTGCAAGAACTGCTGGACGGCAGGATGTGCCGAATTTCTAATCTCCTCTTCATCGCCGTAGGCGATGATCTTACCCTCAAGCAGCATCGCAAAGTAGTCTCCTGCCTTAAAACTCTCCTGAACGTCATGCGAGATCAGAACTGAGGTCACCTTAAGCTCATGCTGAAGTTTAATGATCATCTGCGTAATATGATCGCTGGTAACAGGGTCAAGCCCCGACGTCGGCTCGTCATAGAGAATGACCTTCGGCTCCAGTACAATGGTCCGCGCCAGGCCTACGCGTTTTCGCATACCGCCGGAGAGTTCATCCGGAAAAAGTGTGGCTATCTCTTCCGCTTTGAGACCCACCATAGCAAGCTTGGAGAAAACACTCTCATGGATCTCTTCTTCGCTCATCGTGGTGTGTTCACGTAGAGGAAAGGCGATATTTTCGTAAACATTCATACTGTCAAAAAGCGCACCGCTTTGAAACAAAAACCCCACCTCTTTGCGGATGGCACGCATCTTCTCTTCCGAGCAGCCTACGATCTGTTCACCATCAACTATGATCTCGCCTTTGTCAGGCGCCAAGAGTCCTACGATGTGCTTGATCATTGTTGACTTTCCGCTCCCGGAGACCCCAAAGACAACCGTCGTCTTGCCCTTGACGATATTCAGGTCAACCCCTCTGAGGATCTCTCTTTTACCGAAGCGTTTACAAATGCCTTTAAAATGGATCATGCGTATTTTTTTCCAAGAAGGACATAAAGACGGCGCCCCATCAACACGATCAGAGAAATCAGCAGGATCTTGAAATCGATCTCGCTGCCCAGATGCAGATTTTCAAAGGCAATGCTCTTTGTTACTTCTTCGCCCTGGGCCTGCATTTCAAGGATCTTGGGCATATAAACACCGATAAAAAGCCCTATCGTAGAAAGCGCCACAAGCGTCGTGAGTATGACGGTCTTGTCGGTCTGAAGTGTCTTGTAGGAAAACATCTCGTAGGAAAAGATCACGATCCCCATAAAGCCTAAAAAGTAGGAGAACTTATCAAAGCCTGCGCTCATGATGCTCCCCTCTTGATAATGCGAAAGCAGCGGCCCGATATAGGCCTCAGAGTTAAATATTGTCGAGGTCATAATGATGCCTATGGCCAGTATGCCGCCTATTGTCGCTCCGAGCAGGATCAGATAGACCATGTCCATTATACGTTTTAATTTCATCATTTTAGCTCCTTAATTTTTATCGTCTTGGTAGAGGTGCCCTAAAGTTCCATAATAAACCCGCGGTCATGGCCGGCATAGTCGCTGTAAAACTCTAAAGATTTTACCTTTTTATCGCTGCAATAGGCAAGGATCTTCTCTTTTTGGTCATACCCCATCTCGCAGGCCAATATGCGGACATTGCGTTCAAAGGCCTCGTCAATGAGTCGTTGCAGTATCTCGTCACCGACCTCGCCGCCGAAAAGCGCATTTTGCGGCTCATAGTCAAGATTTGACTCCAGCATGACCTCGTTGGCGATATAGGGCGGGTTGGAGACCAGAATGTCGATCTTCTGCTCTATCCCCTCAAGAAGGTCCGTCTTTACCAAGGCGATGCGCTCACTCACACCTTTGAACTCTATGTTTTTCTTTGCGATGGCTATCGCATCGGCGCTGATGTCGGTGGCTATAAAACTTGCATTGTTGAGATGCTGGGCCAGGACGATCGAGATGACTCCGCTTCCCACGCCGACTTCGACAAAGCTCTCCGTACTCAAAGGATCGATCTTTTCAAGCAGCTTTTCGATCAGAAGCTCTGTCTCGGGACGCGGAATAAGCGCTCCGGGAGAAATGTAGAACTCCTGGGAAAAGAAGCTGACACTCTGGGTGATGTACTCGATCGGCTCATTGAGCGCGCGCCGCTGCACGAGTGCCATATACCCCTCCGCCTCAACCTCTTCGTCAAGATGTACTATCAGATAGAGCTGGTCGCATTTCAAGATATGCCCCAGCAGTATCTCCGCTTCTCGGCGCGGCCGTTCGGCGACCTCTCTTAGCTTAGCCGCACCCGATTCGAGCCATTGATCTACAGTTCTGGACATGCGCCTGCTCTCGCATCGCTGTGAGAAGGAACCACCTCGACACCAAGCGCTTTGAGGCGTTCGATGACCGGCGGGTGGGTGTAGTTGAAAAAGATGTAGACCGGATGCGAGAGCGGAAAGCTCTTGTTCTCGCTCACCAGCTTCTGCAAGGCGGAGGCAAGATGCTCTCCCCCGCCCAGTTCGGCGCCGGTTTTGTCCGCTTCAAACTCATTGTGACGGCTTACAAGGCCCAACAAAGGCATCATCACAAAACCAAGCACGGGCATAAAGAGCATAAAAAGCACCATCACCACACCTGGCGTTGCCGCAACGCCCATCTGCAAAAAGAGGTTTTCGCTAAGGTTGCCAAAGAGCGCGAACATCGCAAAAAGCAGCATTCCCATCATCCCCATGTTTTTGTAGATATCGCCGTGGGCAAAGTGGCCGAGTTCATGTCCCAGTACCGCCAGAAGCTCCTTTGCGGAGAGTTTTTCGATCAGGGTATCAAAGAGAACTACCCGTTTTGTCTTTCCCAGACCGCCAAAATAGGCGTTGAGCCGTGAATCGCGCTTGCTCGCATCAGAAACAAAAACACCCGAACTGGCAAAGCCCGTCTTTTGCATCATCTCTTCAATGCTCTCCTTGAGTTCGCCCTCTTTGAGCGGGGTCACCTTGTCAAAAAAGAGTGCGCGTACCGTCGGAAAGAGCATATTGATCAGTACGATCACGCCGAAGATAAAGGCAAAGCTATAGAGCCACCACATCTCAAAACGGTTCATGATCTCGTCCACTCCCCAGATGACCAGCGCGCCCACAATCAGCATCAGCGCTGTGCTGATAAGGGTGTCTTTGATGTAGAGCCCGGCTGTCGACTTGTTAAACCCGTAGGCCTCGTCGATGACAAACTTCTGATACAGATCGAAGGGCAAGGAGACGAGGGAGTTTAAAACCACAAAGCCCAGGACAAAGATGATCGTATGCCATAGCGGCGGAAGTGCCGAGAAGAATCCGTCCAGCCAGGATATCCCGAGGCTTATCCAGAAGATAAAAAGGGCAAACTCGACGACCGTAGAGACAAGGCCGAGGCGCTCTTTGGAGATGGCGTAGCTTCCTGCCTCCAGATACTCTTCGGGAGCCAGAAGCACAGCTTTTTGCAGCCTTGCTTGCGAGAGATAGCCGATCTGCATCACGCTGACATAGACTCGGACCAGGATATAAAGTGTATAGATTCCAATCGCTAAAGTAAGCATATTTTTCCTTTTAATTTCAATGATTCACAGTGACGGCATTTTATCATTTTTGACTTAACTCTAGAAGCCTCTTCTTGCTGTACCACCATGTCATCACGGCCGAGAGCGTCACGATCGCCGCGATGCCCAGCCAGATCCAGAGTACCCCAAGCCCCAAATAGGCAAAGAGGCCAAGCAGCACTGTCGGGGCGACAATCTGTCTAAAAAGCGAGATATAGAAAATAAAAGCGGGCTTTTCTATTCCCTGCAGCATGGCGATATTGACAAATATCACGACAAAGGAGAAAAGTATAAGGGCCTCAATACGCAGATAGAGAACACCCTCTTTGATCACCTTCGCATCGCTGCTGAACATTCCTATAAGCTCTTGCGCTCCGCCAAGCAGCAAGAGCATCCCCGCCAATGAGACCAGCAGTCCGTAGAAAAGCGCAAGTTTCAGCGTCTGCGCTATGCGTTCAAACTCTTTTGCTCCATTATTTTGTGAGACGATGGCCAGCACCGCGACATTCAGGCCGATGGCCGGCATTAAGATGATCTGCTCGATACGCATACCGATGCCAAAGGCCGCCAGCACCTCCTTGCCAAAAGGGGCGGCAAAATAGGTGATGATGTAGATCCCCGTTGCCATCAGAACCATATTTGCACTCGGCGGAAGCCCCTGTTGCAGAAGCGCCGCAAAGACGTTTTTGTCCACATAAAACGCGTTATAGTTCTGCAACAGAGGGGTCTTTCTCACTCTGTAAAAGAGATATAAGAAGGTGATCACCTCTGCTATCACTGTGGCCAAAGCGATTCCTTTGATTCCCATAGGTTTTACCCCCAGGCCGCCTAGAACAAACCAGTAGTCAAAAAAGATATTGACGATCGCCGTGAAGATCAGCACGTTTCTAAACGAGACCGTGTCGCCGACCGCGTTCAAAAGGGCATTGATAAAAAAGCTCAAGACGAAGAAAACAGAGGCGTACAAGATGATGTCGATATAGGCCAGAGCCTCATGCAGATACTCTCCCTCTGCGCCAAGCAGACCCATCAGATAGGGCGCGAAAGAGAGGCCCATAAATGTCAGTACACACGAGAGCGCAAGGGCAAAAAGAAGGGCATTGAGAGCAATATGGGCTGCTCTGTCTTTGTTCTTTTCACCCAGGGCATTTCCCACCAACGCCGTCACCGCCTCGCTCATCCCTCCTGCAAAGGCGATCATCATAAAAAATATGGAGAAGGAGAGGGTCAGCGCGGAGAGCGACTGGGTCGATATCATCCCCGCAAAATAGGTGTCGGTCACATTAAACATGGTGTGGAAGAAAAATCCCACACTGGCAGGGATAGCCAGCTTTTTGATCTGTCCCTTGATGTCGCCTTTGGTTAAATCGATATGCATCTGCTATACTTTCGGTATGGAAATCTACGCACAAACACCCGAGCCACCCAACAAAATCTGTCGGATTCTTACTGTAGCGCTGGCTTTTTTTCTGAGCTACGGCGCCTATCTTTTCGCGGCGGCCGCCTGGTGGTTTTATAACTGGTATTATGCCCTTTCCGCCTTGTTATTGGCTTTTATTTTAATCGGGATACTGCGTTCTAAACTTCTTCATGCTTTTATTCCCCGCGTGCAGCAGGAATTCACCTACTCCGACAAAGACATTGCGGCCTGGTATCTGCACAGCACCCTCTGTTTTGAAGCTGAATAAGCTATAATTTCACCACTAAAACGACTATTAAACAACTAATTTTGGACATATCATGGCACTTATCGACCTTCAGGGCATTCATAAAAACTACTCCGCGCAAAAAATACTCTCCAATGTAAGCTTCAACATCGACGAGGGCGAACGCATCGTCATCGTTGGTAAAAACGGAAGCGGCAAATCCACCCTGATGAAGATCGTCAGCGGGGCTCTCGATTTTGACGAGGGGGAGCGCATCTGCCGCCAAAATCTCGAAGTCAAGATGCTCGACCAGGTGCCAAAATTCAAACCCGGCGCAACGGTAAGAGAGGCAGTCGAAGACGGACTGGGCGAGCTCAAAACAGCCAGCATGCGTTTTGACTCCCTCTCTCTTGAGCTTGCCGAGGACTACGAGAACGAGGCGCTCTTGAAAGAGCACTCTGAAGTCTCGGCCTTTCTTGACCACCACAGTGCCTGGAACCTTGATGACAAGATAGAGCGCATTCTGGAACACTTTAAGCTCAAAGAGTTTGAGACGAAAAATATCGACCTGCTCAGCGGAGGCGAACAGCGCCGCGTTGCGCTTGCGGGGCTGCTGCTGCTCAAGCCCGACATACTCCTTCTTGACGAGCCGACCAACCACCTCGACGTCTATATGGTGGAGTTTTTGGAAGAGCTGCTGCTGCGCGAAAAGTTCACCCTGCTCTTCATCTCGCACGACAGATATTTCATCGACCGCATCGCCACACGCACGGTAGAGGTCGAAGACGGGACGATACGCGGCTTTAGCGGGGGGTATTCAAACTACCTGATGCAAAAAGCGGAGATCATGCGTACCTTGCAAAAACAGCACGACAACCTCCTCAAATACCTCAAAGCCGAGAACGAGTGGTACGCCAAAGGGGTGCGCGCACGTCTGAAACGCAATGAGGGGCGAAAAGCCCGTCTTCTCGATCTGCGTGACACGGCCAAGACCAACCCCGCGCAGATCAGAAAGATGCGCATAGAGCTCGAGCGCGAACAGAAAAACTTCCAGCGCGACAAAAGCGTCAACAAACAGAAGATGCTCTTTGAGGTGGAGAACCTCTCCTACTCCATCGGCGACAAGCTCCTGATCAAGGACTTCAACCTTCGCGTCTTGCAAAAAGATGTCATTGCCATCGTAGGGCCCAACGGAAGCGGCAAGTCCACCCTTCTCAAACTCCTTCTCGACCGCCTCAAACCCGACAAGGGCAAGATAGAACGCGGCGAGTTTAAGATCGGCTATTTTGACCAGCACCGAGAGATGCTCGATGACAGCAAAAACCTCATTGAGACCTTCTGCCCGCACGGCGGCGACCGGGTGCAGGTGCAGGGGACAAATATGCACGTCTTTGGCTACTTGAAGAACTTCCTCTTTCCGCGCGAATACCTCGACAAGAAGATCGGCATCCTCAGCGGCGGCGAAAAAAACCGCATCGCACTTGCCCTTCTCTTTACCAAGGAGGTCGATATTATGATCCTCGATGAGCCGACCAACGACCTGGATATCCCGACGATCAATATCCTGGAGGAGAAGCTTCAGAGCTTCCCCGGCGCGGTTATCATCGTCAGTCACGACCGCTATTTTGTGGATAAGATCGCCAAAAAACTTCTGATCTTCAAAGGAGAGGGCCAGATCGAAGAGAGCCTGCAGGAGTACACCGAGTACCTCAACATCGAAAAGATACTCAACTCTTTGGAAGATCTGGAAAACTCTCCTGCGCAGAAACAGGAGGTCAGAAAGGCGGCCAAACCGGAGATACTCAAACTCACCTACAAAGAAAAAGAGGCCCTAAAAGCCCTTCCCGGACGCATCTCAGTCCTTGAGGGTGAGATCGAAAAGCTTAATAACTGCCTGGCCGATCCCAAATGCTACCAGGAGATAGGCCTGAGCAAAATATCCGAAGAACTTACGGCAAAAGAGGCGCTCTACGAAGAGCTGATCGACGCGCTTCTGCATATCGAAGAGAAGGTTGAACTGATAGAAAATCAGGAGCTCTAAATGCGTTTTGTACCAAGACTAAAGAGCTGGGCAAAAGAGATAGTTCTTACTCTTATCCTTCTTTTTATTGTCTCCAATGCGATCAGCTATTTTCGTGCCCCCGCACTCGATGATGCGACCCTGCCCTCCATCACGGCCACGCTCATAGACAGGCAGCTCTTCTCTACATATGAGCACAAAAACAAGCCCTTGCTTATCCACTTCTGGGCGACCTGGTGTCCGACCTGCAGACTCGAAGCCTCTTCGATACAATCTCTCTCGCAGAGCTACAATGTCGTGACCATTGCTGTCAAATCCGGAAGCGACGAGGAACTAAACGCCTATCTCAAAGAGCATGGGCTGGACTTCAGGGTCATCAATGACCAGTACGGCCGCTACGCAGAGCAGTTTCTTGTCCCCGCCTTTCCTGCGACCTTCATCTATGACAAACAGAACACTCTTTCCTTTACCGAGATCGGCTATAGCTCCGAATGGGGACTGGCGCTTCGCATGTGGTGGGCAGGACGCTAAACAGATAATTTGAGGTTTTTTATGAATTTTTAGATTTCACATACAATCCAACAAGATCCGCAAGTCAAAAAGATAAAATGAAGCCCTTCTCTCGTAAGCGAAGCGAGCCCATTTACCCATCTACTCACTCTCTACCCTACGACTTCTTCAAAAAACAGCTGAGAAGAACGATGCGTGTTCCGTTGACGCGGCCTTCTATCTGTTCGGGGTTATCGGTCAAGGTAATATTTTTGACGATGGTACCGCGCTTGGCGGTGAAACCGGCACCCTTGACTTCGAGGTCTTTGATGATCGTCACGCTGTCGCCTGCTTCGAGTATAGCTCCGTTGCTGTCGCGTGTCGGGGTGCGTTCTGCGGTGCTTGGCACACTTTGCTCAGCCTCAGCCCATGCTTGGACATCGTCTTCAAGATAGAGCATATCGAGCAGATCCTGTGCCCAAGCCTCAGATGAGATGCGCTTTAACATTCGGTACGCCATCACCTGTACGGCTGGCTCTGTGCTCCACATGCTCTCGTTCAGGCAGTGCCAGTGGTTTACCTCCATTTTTGAAGAATCTTCGATCTGTGTTTTACAGTCTGCGCAGACCATAATTGACTGCGCCACGCTCCCGTTTGAAGGAGAGACCTCATACGCGCTAAGATCCGAAGTTGATGTGCAGAGCTCACATTGTGCCTTGCTGCGTGCTAATAGTTCTTGTTCTACGCTCATAATATTAACCTTAATTTTTTAGTGGATGTATTGTATCTTTTTGGAATATAAAGAGAGGTTAAGTAAGGATGCGGGGTGGCAGGTTCTTCGCGCCTAACTAAAGGTGCGCGAAAGAGAAGGAGGTTTAGACGAAAAGGTTGATATTGAAGTTGTGGCCGCACTCTTTGAGGGCCAGGTAGGCTCGGAATTTCATTGCGTCATTGCTGCCGATGCTCTCCAGGCACTCTTTGGCCTTGTCTATCATCTCCAGGTCAAAGAGTGTGTAGAAGTAGGCCTCTTGTGCCTCTTCGTTCTTATCTGCCAAAAGTTCAAAGAGTTTGATGCGCTGTTCGGGAAGCATGTGGATGCTGAGTTCTTTAGAGATCGACACATAATCCGAACGGCTAAGCTCAATCTGTCGCATCAGTCCAAGAAGTGAGTCATTTGAAACTTCAAGGGTTTGCTCTTCACTATTCACGCGGGCAAGGATGATAAAGAGTGCATCTTTGCTCATAAACTCCTGATACTTCTCGATCGCGTACAAGGGAGCATCGGCGGCAAAGTTCATAAAGGCTTTTTCCAAGACGTCGCGTGGATATTTGTCGCTTTTGCTCAAGACCTCTTCGTGACTCACATCAAGACTCGTCATGCGGTTCTTTTGATTTTGCAATACAAGCGGGTTGTCTGCATCAAGATGAAACTTTTTCAAGTCAACGACCTTGCCCTCTTTTAGCCTGCTCAAGATCTCTAAAACGGCATCTATCTTCTCGTTGCCTGTCTCTAAGCCTTCAATTTTTGGCATCATAGAAGTGCTATCCATCACCTTGCCCAATAGCTCATATCGGGGTGTCTTGAAATGATGTTTTTCATCTTTCATCAGCAAGGCATCGACGATCGCATCCAGCAGCTTCTCATAATCTTTTTGAAAATTACGCTGGTTAAAGAAGCTCTTTACTGAGTAGTAAAGCATATGGGCAACGCTTAAAATATACAAAACGAAGACAGGAATAAGCACCAAAAACGCAATCGGCAAGGCCGGTAAACTTATGCCGAAAAATGAGATCGACTCCGTTTGTGAGTACCCCAGAAACTGACTGACATACCAGCCCACAAAAAGCATAAGCAGCAGTGCCCCTATCGTATATCGTTTTAAATACATTTTATATCCTTGAAAATTTAATGTGCACTTTTTTCTGCGATCTCACGACAAACGATGCAGTACTTTGCATGCGGCTTGACTTTTAAACGGTGGATGCCGACATAATCTTCGCACATCTCGCAGATGCCGTAGTTGCCCTGTTTAATTTTTGACAATGCCAGATCAATTTCAAATAGTTCAAGCTCCTGCTGATGACCGATGGCATTTTCGACCATATTGTCGTTGCTGACAGAAGCATGGTCGCCTTCGTCGTTTAATTCAAGTTCTCGAAGAGCATCCATCTCTTTTTCAACACCGGAAATATTTTTCTCGATCTGTGTTTTGCGACTTAGCAAAGTCTCTTTGAAATACTCCAACTCTTTATCGTGCACGTCTTTCTCCTATTTGTGGTAGGGGTGATTATGGTTGATAGCAAAGCCCCGAAAGACCTGCTCAAGCAAAACTGCCTTCGCGATCTTGTGACTCATGGTCAGCTCGCTTAAGCTGATCACCTGGTCACACTGCTTCAAAAATCCATCTTCAAAACCATAAGCACCGCCTATATAAAAATTCACCGTAATTTTATCACCTAAAAGCTTGCCAAACTTAAAACTGTCGATCAATTTTCCATCAGGATGAAGGGCTATATTATAACCTTTGCTTAAATAAGGAGAAAATGCTTCGCTGTAAGCAGCCTGCGCACTGGCCATTCCCTCCACCTGCGCCTGGTGGATTTTTTTGTTAAATATCTCTATGTCTTCTAGTTGAGAAAACTTGGAGATCATCTTCTGCAGTTCCTTATACAAAGGGCTATAGAGAGATTTTTCAGGCTTTGCGATCGAGTAGATACTAACTTTCATACAGGCCTGTTCCTATCACTAAATAGGCCACATTTTTGAAGCTGTCGTTTAGTCTCACTCCGCCTATTGCGGCGACTTTATGGTGCGAGAATGCCGCCAAAGCATCCAATTCGTCACCGAGTATATTTGTAACATCTTTTGTTGATGTTTGTTTGAAAGCACCCAGTCCAATATAGTTCAGATCCATTTTATTAGCCAATTCTATCTCTTGAAGATTGTGTGTAGAGATGCCGAGCAGTTTATCCGAGCCGATAATGGTGCGAATAGTCTTGATGGCCTCTTCTATATTTGGATCCAGAGTCAGAAGATCTTCCTGTCCCATATGGACACCGTCACAAAATGAGGCTAGGGTGTACTTGTCGTTGATAATCAAAAAACCGTCCCAGTGCTCTCGTATCTCGATAAGTTTTTTTTTAATCGTCTCGAGATCTGCGGTTTTATTGCGGTACTGGATGATCTCTGCCTTATGTTTTTTTGCCAGGGAAACAAAGGCTTCGAGGGAGAGTTTGCGATTCTCAAGGGAGTTCTGATCGCACAGAGCATAGAGTCTCATCAGCTAGCAGAAGTCTCTTTGTCAAGAAACATACCCAGCAGGTCGGAGATCGTTTTTTTCATCTCGTTTCGGTTGACAACCATATCCACTGCACCATGCGCAAGCAAAAATTCTGCACGCTGGAAGCCTTCAGGAAGATCAGAGCCTATGGTCTGTTTGATGACGCGCTGTCCGGCAAAACCGATAAGCGCTCCCGGTTCAGCGATGATAATGTCGCCTAATGTCGCAAAGGATGCCGATACACCGCCCATAGTCGGATCGGTCAGGACCGAGATATAAGGAAGCTTATGCTGGGCCAGTCTCGCCAACGCTGCCGAGGTCTTGCTCATCTGCATCAGTGAGAACGAGCTCTCCTGCATACGCGCGCCGCCTGAGGCCGAAATAATGACCAGGCCTTCTCGCTTCTCGATCGCACGATTGACAGCACGGACGATCTTTTCGCCTTCTACGGAGCCTAAAGAGCCACCCATAAAGGAGAAGTCAAAAACAACCAACTGTACGGGGATCGCATTAATCAAGCATTCGCCGCTGAGAATAGACGAGACACGTCCTGTTTTCGCTTCAGCTTCTTCTATGCGTTTTTTATAAGACTTTTTGTCCACAAACTTCAGCGGATCGACAGGACGAAGGTTTGCATCCATCTCGACAAAACTATCTCTGTCTGAAAGCAATGCAATGCGATCATTCACGCCTATACGAAGGTGAAATCCGCATTTCGGACAAACATAGTTCTGTTTTTCAACCTCTTTGTAGTACATCAAGGCCTGGCAAGACTGACATTTTATCCAGTGAGAAGGGGCTTCACTCTTTGTCGGCTGAGGCTTACTCGGCTTCGAACTAAAAAAATTAAATAGACTCATACTCGGTTTCCTTCAAGGCTCTTGGCTGGTCGCAGATGATCAGTTAAGAGTTCGATTATTTCAAAATTATTTTCTTGACCTTCTCAAAAACTTCTTTGTCTTTAGAGATAATGATGTGCATCTCGTCTTTATACATATGCAGATCTTCGCACATAAAAAGGCCGGCTTCCAGATCATAATTACGCATTTTACCTAAAAAAACCATATAATTCGCATAATGCGCATAGGCAAGCGAGAGCGCCACGGCTCCCGGCGCTCTGTATTTGAGATGCGCCAAGGTCAGGGCTTCGCTTATTTTGGGATAGAGTGCGGCTTTTTCAAAGAGCCCTACTTTTGAGGTGTGGTGTTTTTTTACCGCTGTGAAGTGGGCGCTGTGGAGTTTTCCCTGAAGAAACTGTTCTTTGTCTTTGATAAAGATGTCGCCGTTGGCAAAGTTGCAGACGATGCCCACCAGCGGTTTTCCCTCTATCAGATAGGCAACGGAAGTACCATAATAGGGAAAGTGTGTCAAAAGATTGTCCGTTCCGTCAATCGGGTCAAGCACGATTTGCGCTTCGCCCTCACCCACAATGCCGCTCTCTTCGGAGCTGATCTGGCCGAAACGTCCCAAACGCTTGATGAAGATCTCTTCAGCCATCAAGTCAAGGCCGACACAGAGATCTCCGCCTGCACCTGCGTATTGTGGGATATAAGCCTTCGGATCGGTTGTAGCACCCAGCATCACGACTATCTCTTGACAGGCCTTGATCGTCTCGCGGATAAATTCCTGCATATGCGCACGGCCTACTTAAAAGATTTGATGATGGCGCGGGCAGCTTCACGTCCGTCGTACGCCGCATTGACAACCAGGTCTGCCCCGCGGAAACAGTCTCCGCCGGCAAAAACCCCCTGCGTTGTCGTCTCATACCTGCCGTTCACGATGATGCCGCCCCATGTGTTGGTCTCAATTCCATTGGCTGCAAGATACGAAGGCACGACAGGATCAAAGCCGAGTGACATCACGATCACATCGGCATTGACCTTGAATTCGCTTCCCTTGAGCTCTTCCATACGCGCACGTCCGCTCTCGTCTTTTTGCCCAAGGGCTGTTTTTATCATCTCAATGCCGATGACCTTGCCGTTTTCATTGACCAGTATCTGCTTGGGAGAGGCATGGAATATAAAGTCTACCCCCTCCTCTTTCGCATTTTTATACTCTTTTTGGCTGCCGGGCATATTATGTGCATCGCGGCGGTAGAGGCAGGTGACGGTTCGTGCGCCCTCGCGTTTTGCCGTGCGGACACAATCCATCGCCGTGTCGCCGCCGCCGATGACGAGCACATTGAGATCTTTGAAATCAAGCTCTTTGTTATAGCTCTGTCCGAAATTCTTTAGCTGAATCGCGGTGAGATACTCCATCGAAGCATAGACGCCCTTTGCCTTCTCGTGCTCAAGACCGGCAGATTTTGCCTTTGTTGCGCCGATGCCGATAAAGATCGCATCATGGTTCAAGACCAGCTCGTCAAAGGAGACATCTTTGCCCACCTCGCAGTTAAGCTGAAGGTTAAGACCCGCTTCAAGCAAGCCTTTGACGCGGCGGTCGACAACTTTTTTGTCCAGTTTGAAGCCCGGGATGCCGTAGGTCAAAAGACCGCCGGCGCGATCCGCCTTCTCGTACATATCTACACCGATACCCGCGCGCAGAAGATAGGTCGCAACCGAAAGACCTGCCGGGCCCGAACCGATGACAGCGACTCTTCTGTCTGAGGTCACACCCGGGAACTCAGGCTTCAGGCCCTGCTTGAAGGCCTCTTCGTTGATATAGGTCTCGATGGAGCCTATCGTAATGGCACCGTGGCCGTCATTTAGCGTACAGTCGCCTTCACAGAGTCTGTCATGCGGGCAGATGCGTCCCATGACCTCAGGAAAAGGAGAGGGTTCGTTCGAAAGTTTGAAAGCAAACTCCAGATCCTTCTCCGCAATCGCTTTGAGCCATTGGGGAATGTAGTTGTGCAAAGGGCATTTGTTAAGGCAGAAAGGATCCCCGCACTGTATACAGCGGTCGCTCTGCGACGCGGCTTCTTTTGTCTCAAAAAACTCATAAATCTCATTAAAATCTTTTACACGCTCTACGACAAGGCGCTTTTCAGGTTCAATTCTTTGGGTATTGATAAATTCTCTCATCTTAGTCTCCTTTCTCTAGGTTCAGCGGAAGTTTGATCATGTCTTTTGGACGAACCAGCCAGAAGTTTCTAATCTCGTTTCGGAAATGGTCCAGTATATATTTTGCTTTTTCGCTTCCTGCTTCTTCGCTGTACTCGCTAAGCAGACGCTTCAGGAAGTGTCGGGCCTCGTCTCCCTCATCCGTATCTATGCGCTCGATCCCGATGAGTTCGCGGTTGAAGTTCTCGCTGAACTCCCGGTTTTCATCATAGACAAAGGCGATTCCGCCTGTCATACCGGCACCGAAGTTGATGCCCGTTTTGCCAAGAATAACGACAATACCGCCCGTCATATACTCGCAGGCGTTGTCTCCCGTCCCTTCGACAATAGCCAAAGCACCTGAGTTTCGCACGCCGAAACGCTCGCCTACCGAGCCGGAGACAAAGAGTTTGCCCCCTGTCGCTCCGTAAAGACAGGTGTTTCCGGCGGCTGAAAATTCAGGACCCTGATTTTTAGAGTTGATAATGATCTTGCCGCCGGACATCCCTTTGCCGACATAGTCATTGGCTACACCCTCGAGATAGATCGAGAGGCCGTTGATCAAAAAGGCACCCAGAGACTGTCCCGCTACTCCGACAAGCCTAATTCTTATCGTGTCGTTAGGAAGACCCGCATCCCCGTAGTATTGAGCGATCTCCCCGCTGAGACGTGCTCCGAAACTGCGGTTGATGTTGCAGATCTCGCGCTTGATTGTGATGCGCTGTTCAGGGTTCTTGATCGTCTTCATCGCCTCTATGAGGACCTCTTTCTCAAACTCATTAGAATCGAAAGGCTCGTTGGATTCTACCTGACAGGTATCTGTTCCTTCGCAGTGGTAAAGCACTTCAGAAAAGTCAAATTTTTTCGCGAAGGCATCATCTATGACCGCAAGAAGATCAGAACGGCCGATAATCTCTTCGAGACTTTTGTATCCCATCGCGGCAAGAATAGAACGGATATCCTCGGCAAGCAGGGTGAAGTAGTTGATAACATGGTCTACCTTCCCCTTGAAGTGGTCAGCGCGCAGCTTCTCATTTTGTGTTGCTATGCCGACTGAACAGCGGTTCAGGTGACAGATGCGAAGCATTTTACATCCGACGATCGTCAAGATACCCGTACCGAATGCATAAGACTCAGCCCCTAAAAGAGCCGCTTTAATAACATCAAGCCCCGTCTTCAGTCCCCCGTCAGTCTGCAAATGGACCTGGCCGCGAAGGCTGTTGACTTTGAGGGCATTGTGCGCTTCTGAGAGGCCAAGTTCCCACGGATTTCCGGCAAATTTGATCGAGGTCAACGGAGCAGCGCCTGTGCCTCCGTCGCCGCCGGAAATAATAATCTTGTCCGCATAAGCTTTTGCCACACCCGCAGCAATCGTTCCGACACCTGCGGTTGAGACCAGTTTGACGGCGATCTGAGCCGCCGGATTAACCTGTTTGAGGTCGTAGATAAGCTGGGCTAGATCTTCGATCGAATAAATATCATGATGCGGCGGAGGCGAGATCAGCGTTACGCCCGGAACCGTATGGCGGAGTCTGGCGATAAGTTCAGTCACTTTATGGCCCGGAAGCTGTCCGCCTTCACCCGGTTTTGCACCCTGGGCGACTTTGATCTGTATCTCTTCTGCCGATCTCAAGTAGGCCGGCGTTACCCCGAAACGCCCTGAAGCGACCTGCTTGATTTTGGAATTTTTGATCGTATTGAAACGGACAGAATCTTCACCGCCCTCACCCGAGTTGGACATACCGCCAATTGTATTCATCGCTTCTGCGATACACTCATGTGCCTCCGGAGAGATCGATCCCAGACTCATTGCAGCCGAGGCAAGGCGCTTGAAGATCTCCTCTTTCGGCTCTACATCAGCAATGCTGATCGCTTTTTTGTCGGACTTGATATCCATAAAGTCACGAATAAACTTCTGGCCTCGGTTGTTGATAAGCTTTTTGAGTGCTTCAAAATCCTCTTTTTTGCCCGATTCGACAACCTTATGGATCGTATGAATGACATCCGGACCAAAATCGTGATACTCGCCGCCGTTGTAGAACTTGTAAAAACCGCCTATGGAAAGAGGAAAGATCTTTTTAAATCCATCTTCTTCAAAAGCCTCTTTGTGTGCAGTTTCGATGCGTTTTTGAATATCACCATACCCTAGGCCCGGAATAAGCGACTGTGCATCTCTAAAACACTCTGTCGCGATCTCGCTAGAGAGCCCCAAAATATCAAAAAGACTTGAGTTTCGGTACGATGCGATCGTTGCGATCCCCATCTTGGACATGATCTTCAGCAGACCTGCATTGAGTGCGGCATGGACCGATTTCATCGCGTCATGACAGCTCATGTTCAGTGCAACACTCTGCTCCATCCGCGCATATACGGAAGCGAAAAGCAGGTGCGGATAGATAGCCGAAGCGCCAAAAGAGATCATTGCCGCTGCAGAGTGAGAGTCAAACACCTCGCTTGTCTGTGCGATAATGGAAACCAGGTGGCGATTTCCGTTTTTCAAGAGGGTCTGGTTCAGACGCCCTATCGCCATCAGCATAGGAATGACCGCCTTCTCTTTTGAGAATTCCTGGTCGCTGAGGATGACAATACGCGTCCCCTCTTCGTCCACCGCCGTGGAGATCTTCGTGACCAGCTCCTCAAGCGCATCTTTCATGTTACCGCTAAAGGCCGTCGAGAATATCTTGTTTTTATAGCATGACTGATAGCGCGGGTTGCTCACCTCGCCAAAAGAGAGAAGCACGGCAAGCTTCTCTTTTGTGATTATCGGCGAAATCGCCTTAAGACGCTGGGCATGAGAAGGCGCATCATCAAGAATGTTGTGCATTTCGCCAAAGCCCGTGTTGAGACTCATCACTACTTTTTCACGGATCGGATCGATCGGCGGATTGGTGACCTGGGCAAATTTCTGTTTGAAAAAATCAGAGAAACTTCTCTGCTTGTCCGAAAAGGCTGCCATAGGCGTGTCATCGCCCATTGAAGAGACCCCTTCTTTTCCGTCTTTCATCATCGGCTCGATGACCTGCTCGATGACCTCTTGTGTATAATTGAAAAAGCGCTGGCGTGTCACCAACTCCTCTTTCGAAAAATCGCACATCTTGACATACTGCTGATCGACATGCTCTTGCAGATAGATCATGTGGTCGTTCAGCCATTTCATATAAGGGTTTTTTGTTTTGAGATACTCGTTGATATCGGCATCTTTAAGCACTTTGCCGTATTTGAGGTCAAGGCCTATCATCTCGCCCGACTGAAGACGGTTGCGCTCAAGGATGTTCTCTTCGTCCGTATCCAATACACCGTATTCACTCGAGATCAATAGCATGCCGTCTTTGGTGATGATGTATTTTGAAGGGCGCAGACCGTTTCTATCAAGCACGCAGCCGATATAGCGTCCGTCCGTCAACGAAAATGCCGCAGGACCGTCCCAGGCTTCAAATACGGTGGAATTGTACTCATAAAACGCACGAAGATCGGGATCCATGTGCGGTGAGTTCTGCCAAGGTGCCGGGATGATTGAACGCGCTGCTTTGAAGAAGTCTGTACCGTTGGCCACTAAGAATTCAAAAAAGTTGTCCGCTGAGGCAGAGTCGGATGAGCCTTCTTGCAAGATAGGAAGAATCCGCTTGATCTCTTCGTCCGAGAAGACATCTGACTTGATCGATTCTGATTTCACTTCGACATTGAAACGGTTTGCCTCAACCGAGTTGATCTCTCCATTATGCGCGATCGCTCTAAAAGGCTGGGCAAGATGCCATTTTGGAAGTGTATTCGTAGAAAAACGTTGGTGGAAAAGAGAGAAAGAAATCTCAAAGTCCTTGTCCTGTAGGTCCACGTAAAACTGCTTGATCGTCGTAGGCATAACAAGCCCTTTGTACGAGATCAGGCGTGAGGACATGGAGGGAATGTAGAAGTTTACATCGTGTTTCAGGGCATGTTCGGTCTCTTTGCGAGAGAGGTATAAGAGCGCATCAAAACGTTTCGTCGAGATCAACGAGTCGGCCCGTATAAAGATCTGATAGATATGCGGAAGGCTCTCAAGCGCCTGTTTGCCCAAGGCCTCCTTGTCGACAGGAACCGTACGTTTCAAGATCACTTTAAGATCATTTTTTTCGCACATTGATTCCAAGACATTCAAGTTGGCTGTCTCTTTTGTGAAGACCATCGCAACAGCATACTGCTCGGGAAGTTCCACGCCCTCCTCTTTTGCTTTCTTCTGCATAAATTTTTTAGGCATTGACAAAAGCAGTCCGCTTCCGTCTCCGGTCTTTCCGTCTGCTGCAACCGCACCGCGGTGCATCATGCGTTCAAGCGCCGTAATAGCATTTTCAAGGTAGCAGTGAGAGGGCACATTCTTGATGCTAGCGACTAAACCAAACCCACAATTATCTTTAAAAGCGGTCAATCTCTTCAAATTCAAACCTTTTGTCTTAGATTTTATGTTTTTTCTATTAATTTAAGCTTACTTTAAACAAACTTGTCATATTTAAGAAAATAAGTAGTGCATTTTATGTAATTTTTGATTAATTTTTGATTAAAAGAAGAGACATTAAGGATAAAGAAAATGTAGAAAGTGTAAAATCAACCCATAGATTGAAAGAGGTATCCATAGGTGCAAGGTTATATTATCAACGTCAACAAGGCGCGCGACGAAGATGTGATTGTTACGATTTTAACACAGCACAACTTATATACACTTTATCGCTTTTACGGTGCGCGACATGGGCAGATCAACCTTGGCTTCAAAATAGACTTCGAGACGGAGAGTTCTGTAAAATCTTCGATTTCACGGCTTCGCGGGGTCATGCAACTGGGCTTTGCCTGGATCGGCGACCGCAGCCGTCTTTTCATCTGGCAGCAGTTCTGCGCCCTCTTTCACAAACACCTCCTTGAGACCGAGGAGATTGACCCCTTCTATTTTGAACTGCTTGAAGAGGCGGCTTCTATCTGGCAGACCCAAAACCCAAAACGCATTGCGATCGAGTCCTACGTCAGGCTTCTGGCCTTTGAGGGAAGGCTACATCAGGAGATGGTCTGTTTTTTCTGTGAAGAGGAGATCACCAAGGAGATTACGCTTATTCGAGCCTTTTTGCCCTCGCATGCCGAGTGTCTTCACGCCCTGCCGATTAACATAGACGCGATCAAAGAGCTTTTCGAGAGCGGCTCAAGCCTCTTTTTAAACGATAAAGAGATCGAGATAATCTGGCATGTTCTGCTCGAAGGGTTCTAGAACTTATACCAAGTCCTGCGGGTCAAGAGAGCGCAAGAGTTTTTCGACCATATGGATATTTTTAATGCTGAGCTGATAGGACGTGTCCATCACGCGAAGCATATGGAAGACTTCGGTGACGGAGATCCCGTATGGATCTTTTTTCATCACCGTGGCTTTTTCATTTTTGATCACGACATTATCGAGTTTTTTTCGGCTGTGCTGCATAAAATAGGTCAGGATCAATGCGCCTGTGTGCTCTTTTTCGATCGAGACTACGACCTTCTCCGTGACACTCTCAATGTTTGGGTACATCTTCTGAAACTCTTCACCGCTCATATAGCCCAGGTAAACCTTGGTAAAGAGATCGATATAGCGCGTGCATACCTCTGTCTTTAAAAAGCCCATATTCAAAACAGCATTGGGTTTTGCCCGCAGTCGGCGCAGCATCCAGGAGAGCGAGTTATAGTATTTAAATGGAAAGACGTTCAAAACAGTGTCATCCACGAGATTGGCGGCTTTAATGTACTGAAAAGGACGCGGTTTTTTCTTTGGATTCGCTTTTAGCCACTCATATATTCCCTCGGCCGAGAAAGGCTTCGTCAGCCAGACCGTACAGTAGGAAGGAAGCTGTTTGCTGCCGCTCACCCCTTCTGTCAGAATAATAAGGGCTTTGATCTCGTGGTCGGGGAAAAGCACCTCCAAAAGCGCTTTTTTCTTGCGAAGACGGCGCTTGAGACTCGTCACAGACTTGATCAGGGTCATCTCAATGAAATAGAGCTCTTTTTCGTTATAGATAAGGCCGTCAAACTCATTGATCTCTATGGAGCGGGTGCGGTAGACGATTTGGCCCTTGTTGTTGACATACAGGGCGTTTGAAATCGAATCTGATCTTTTGGCGTGAGGACCTTTTAAGATAAACTGGCCAATACGGGGGTTCTCTTTGGCGTAGATGAGGAGTTTTTCATACAGATAGTTTTCATACACCGCACCCTCAAACGAACGGTACGAGCTTAGATACGCAGGCGATTCTTTGTCGACGCCCGTCTTTTCGAGCTTGAGCAGATGCTTGATGCTGTATTCATAATGAAGCAGGTTGTCACTGATATCGTCCATGTTAAGCTTGGCGATACTTTCGGGTAATTTTAGAATTTTTTGTCCTTTAGACTTGATTCACAACTCTGATACAAATAAGAGTTGTCAAAGAAATCTATTGTTGTTTTAATGCTCTAAGTATATCAAAGATATACAAACAGCCGCTAGCGAAGGCTAGATTAGCTGTTTTATTATGGCGTCTTCTTGCGCCTGTGACTCGGGATAGAAAACGCCTTTGAGCGTAAACTCGCCCTCGATCTCTTCAAAATAGATCTCGTCGATCTCGTCAAGAAGGCGTGTCGGCGCGATGAAGTTCAGTTTGTCTTTGCAATCATGCTCAGAAAAGCTGAATACCAAAGGCAGCTCCACCTCCCATGCTTCTCCTGCCACACCTGCCTGTGCGGTTTTGGCGATAAAAAGCTCCTCCAGCGTCCCCTCTTCGACCAGAGACATCAGTGCGGAGAACTCTTTGGCGGTGTGAATGGGCGTCAGCCAGGCAAAGAGTTCCATTATTTCTTCTTTTTAGCGCGGACCGGGCTTTTTTTCGCCACGGGCTTGTTGGTCGGCGCTATAGCAAGTGTTCCGCCGCTGCGCTTGGTGACCTTCTTGCTCTTTGTCGGTGCCTTGGCTTTTTTCTTTCCGAAAGCGCCTTTGATCTTCTCGTCGCGCTTGCTCTCAAACCTTTGTTTGCTCTCTTTTGAAGGTGCGCTCTCATAGCCTTTGATGCGACGCTGGGGTATTGACGTACGGATCAGCTGCTCAATGCTTTTGAGCATCCCCTGATCGTTGGGAGAGACAAAGGAGACAGCGAGCCCTTTTTTTCCCGCGCGGCCCGTGCGGCCGATACGGTGAATATACTCGGCGGCATGTTTGGGCAGGTCATAGTTGACCACATAAGGCAGGTTGTCGATGTCTAGCCCGCGCGCAGCGATATCTGTCGCGACCAGGACTCTGATCTTCCCCTCTTTGAAGCTGTTGAGTGCCTTTGTCCTCGCGCCCTGCTTCTTGTCGCCGTGGATGGAGCTGGCCGAAAGCCCGTCGCGGATCAGCTCCTCCTCGATCTTCTGCGCCAACACCTTGGTGCGGGTAAAGACAAGAACCTGCTGCCAGTTTTGCGTGCCGATCATAAAGGAGAGCAGTTCGCTCTTCTTCTCTTTGTCTACCGGGTAGACCACCTGTTTGATCTCATCGGCTGTCGTGCCCATTCTGTCGACGGTGATATGCTCGGGATTGTTCAGCAGCTCTTCGCTCAGACGCTTGACCGAGGCCGGAAAGGTCGCCGAGAAGAGCATGTTCTGATGTTTCTGCGGGATAAGCGCCAAGATGGCTTCAAGGTCACGGATAAAGCCCATGTCAAAGATCGTGTCCGCCTCATCAAGCACCAATATCTCGACCTTGTTCAGGTTGATCTGCTTGAGTTTGTCCAGGTCGATCAAACGTCCCGGTGTCGCGATGATCACGTCAACACCCTCCTGCACCCGTTTGACCTGCGAAGAGAGTTTTCCTCCCCCGTCCAGGACCAGATGCTTAAGATCGGCGTGCGCGGCATAGACTTCAAAGCTCTGTCCAATCTGGCGGGCCAGCTCACGTGTAGGTGCAACGACCAGTGCTCGCGGATGCAGAAACTCCTCCTGCGAGGAGTTCTGGATGAGTCTTTGCACTATCGGCAATAAAAAAGCCGCCGTTTTTCCCGTACCCGTTTTGGCAGAGGCAAGGATGTCGCGTCCTTTGAGTGCGAAGGGGATCGCTTTTTCCTGGACAGGGGTTGGCGTGCTATAGCCTGCGTCAGAAATTCCTTTTAAAAGGGCATCGCTGAGTCCGAATTCATTAAAGTTCATCTTTTTTCCTTGGGTGCTTCTATGGATGCGATTATCTCAGCATCATTGTCGTAATCATGCTGATCCGCGGCAAAGGCCTGGATCAGTTTGCGTTCGTTCTCTTTACTGAGTTCACCTAGCGCAACCGTGCTGAGGATCATCTTTGAGATTTCCATACGGGTCTCGTTCTCTTTGTGGTAAAAATACTTTTTCAGATTGTCGTTATAGGCGCGCAGCTCATCTTCGCGTTTCTTCTTGGCATAGTAGAAGACGAAAAAGCTGATCACCGAAACAAGAAAAATCAAAAAGACAAAAAGATAAAGCTGAAAGTTCAGGTTGTTTGCATTTTCTTGTAGGAGAACCTTCTGCTTTATCAGCTCCAGCTCTTTTTCGCTGTTCGCACTCAACTCGATGAATGTGATCTCGTTTTGAAGTTTTTGCAATTCGAGCGTTTTCTCTTTTTCTATCGTGGCGAGCGATTTTTGCATCTCTATGGCAGCGAGCTCTTTGTCCTGCATGGCTTGAAGTTTTTTTAGCTCCAGCTCCTGCTTTTTCTGCTGCAGTTCGGGTGAATCCTCAAAAAGTTGGCAGGCATTAAAGGAGAGTAAAATGACGACTAAGAGTATGTTTTTCAAAACTGTTTGCATAAGTGCCATTATAGCCCAAATACTCTAAAGGTGCCCTGCTTTTAGATCTCAAAAGTGATCTGTTGGTAGTAGCGGTCCAGATCGGAGAGTTTCAGAGTAAAAAGCGCCTGCACCTTTGTGTGCGTGTCGTGCCAGAACATTTCCAGAACAGGACTGACGGTCTTGGTCTCCATCTTGCACAGACTTCCTTCCAGGACTTCGAGTACCTCCAAAACAGTGATCTCCTCAGGACTTCGCCCTAGAAAATAGCCGCCGTGGGCCCCGCGAACGCTTTTGACAAGCCCGGCCTTGCGCAGGCTTGAGAGAAGCTGTTCAAGGTAGCTGTGCGGAATATCCCCATTCGCGGAGATCTCCTTGATCTGCATCGGACTTTGGGTGGATGCATGGGTAAGTTCATACATCGCGGCCAGACCGTAGAGTCCTTTTGTTGAGATCCCTGCCATATATCAGGCCGTCATTTTTTTGTAGATAAAGTAGATCTTGCAGCCCAGACAGTAGTTGAAAAAAAGTTCCAAAAGACTGCAGGAGACAAAGATGACGCCCACCGCCTTTGCCGCATATACAAGATCCGCGCTGTGCAGCGCGATCACCGTCCAGGCAAAACCCAGGGCGAAGTAGGCCGCGAGCTGCTTTGCCCCGGCATCGGTATTGTGTGTTTTGGCTCTGATAATAACTTTTATCAGGCGGCTTAGTTGATTGACCGGACTGAAATTCTGGCTTATGAAAAGGCGCAAGATCAGGTCAAAGCCCAAAATATAGATAAAAACGATCTGGGCCGACAAAAGATAAGCGATAAGCATCAGTGTGATTGTCAGCGAATTAATACGTGAAATCGTTCCGTCAATTTTACGGAAGCTTATAGGACAGGTCGGAGCCATCTTTAGATCCTTTTTTTATATTTAAGAAATAGTATCACAATTTTTTTTATAGTCAAGTAAAATTAGTATATTAATCCAAATTAAAACGATAAGGATTAATGTATTTAGGTCAGAGCGCTAAAAAATTCACTGTTTTTCTCGCTTCGTCTATATCCTTGTGTATCTGTTCTTTGAGTGTTTCAAAGGAGTCAAAGGCCCTATTGTCGCGGATAAAATGCAAAAATGAGAGTTCGACCTTGCCTGCGGCATCCACCTCATTGTCCAGAATATGCGTTTCGATGGCAAAGGAGCCGTCGGTGATATGGCGTGCGCCAATAAAACTGACCGAAGGGTACAAAAGCTCGTCATTCAAGCGGGTAAGGCTCGCATAAACTCCCTCTTTTGGGATATGGTAGCCCAGAACTTCGATGTTCACCGTCGGGACAAGTCTCTCTTTTCCCACACCCTGTCCTTTGACCACCCCGCCTTTGATCTTGTAGTTGTAGCCAAGCAGAAGGTTCGCTTTTTCAAGTTCGCCTTTTTCCAGAAGCATACGGATCGTACGCGAATGCACAGCCTCGCCCTCGACCTTCACCTCATCAACGATCTTAACCTCTCCTTTAAAAAACGTCTGAAGATCCCAGCAGGTGCAGGAGCGTTTATGGCCAAAATGAAAATCATACCCGACCACGATCTTCTTCAAAGCGGGAAAATCGGAGGTAAGTTTTTCGACAAATTCTTGTCCGCTCAGGGCCTTGATCTCAGAAAGCTCATAATAGAAGAGCGGATAGTGGGTATGCTCCTCGCGGTGCTTGCCTGGAGTCAGGTCGGCGTAGCCTGTCTCTATAGCAACGACCGCCCCTTTTTCTCCAAGCTCTTCAAACAGGTGCTGGTGCGCGGCATGCATCCCGTCAAACCCGCCGATCGCAATGGCTTCTATCTTTTTATTTGACATTTTTTCCTCGCTGCATTCGGGTTTAGTTCTTCTCATAGCAGTAACAGTACTCAATGTTACCCTCTTTTCCTTTGATGGATGACTCTTCGATCAGAAGCGCATTCCAGCCCATCAGAGCGCAGCTGTCCTCAAACTTCATTCGAGCCGAGCCGATTGCTTTTTTGTCGGCAACTACCCCGTTTTTGTCCCGTTTGGTCTCTTTTCCGACCTCAAACTGCGGCTTGAAAAGAAGGATGATGTAGCGTGAGGCAAGGGCATCGACAACTTTCAAAACATGATGCAAAGAGATAAAGGAGACATCGCAGGTGATCAGATCAAAGCGGTTTTCACTTGTGAAGGTGCGGATGTCCTGGTTTTCGACACTGTCTACCCGCGGGTCACTGCGCACTCTGTCATGAAGCTGCGAAGAGCCGACGTCAACCGCCGTGACCGAGGCCACATCACTAAGCAGCAGAACCTCGGTAAAGCCGCCTGTAGAAGCGCCGATATCCAATGCCCGCATCCCCGCTATCTCAAAAGGAAGCAAGGGAAGAAAGTTTTTGAGCTTATAAGCCGCTCGTGAGACATAAACATGGCCGTCATCAAGCTCGACCAGCTCATCTGAAACCTTGAAGGATGGCTTTGTTACCACCTTTTTATTGACGCTGACCTTTGACTCTTTGATCAGTTGCTGCGCCTTATTGCGGCTGTCTACAAGATTATTATCTACTAAGTATTGGTCAAGTCTTGTCATTTAGGGATGCTTTCGTTTCAAATGCGAAATTATACTCAAGCCTGCCTCTAAAACCACTGTATTTTCTCAGTCTTGAGATATAAAAAATATATTTTAACATATATTAACTCTAAATAATTATAATTAGCAAAAAAGGAGCCTCTATGCAACTTCGTACACGGCTGTTTATTCTACTCTTGCTAATGTTTTCTCTCCTTATTGGCTGCGGTGGAGGTACGGAGAGTTCATCCTCACAAAACGGGATGATCTCCTTGTAGCTTACCGATGGACCGGGCGACTACAAGGCTGTGCATGTCACTATAAAAGAGGTGCATATCCAAAAAGACAGCGGTGAGTGGAGGCTAATCTCCATGCTAAACAAAACCTTTGACCTGCTAAGTTTGCGCAGTGGAATCCGCAGTCAGCTTGGCTTGAGCGAGCTTCCTGAAGGCACCTATACGCAGCTTCGTCTTCTGCTCTCTTTAGAGCCTGAGTATGACAACAACCTTTTGCATGAACCGCATCCTTATGTCAACTACGTTCTTTTAAACGACACTACGGCACAAGAGCTGAAAGTCCCCTCCGCGATCAAAAGTGGTATCAAACTGAGAGGAGGATTTAAAACTAATGTAGACAAGACAACTGTTATCACGCTGGATTTTGATGCGCAAAGTTCCATAGTAGAGGCGGGGAAACAGCGGAAAGTGGCTCTTGAAACCGCTAATCAAGACAATTCCCGAAACTGAGCTTGAAAAGAAGGCCATCTTCAGCGGAACAGTAAAAAAAGAGCTCAGATAGTCCGCTTGAAGGCGTTAAGCTCTCCTTGCAGATGAAGGAAGACAAAGAGATCGCACTGAGTCATTCTGATATTAACGGAAACTATCAATTTCAAGTGAGCCCCCAAGCGTACGTTCTAGTCGCTTTCAAAGAAGGCCACCTACCTTTTGTGCACGACATCAATCTCTCTCACGGAAGTACCTTGGATATCATCTTACATGATGCTCCCCGCACAGGAATGCTCACACTCAAAAGCATCAGCAGTACGACAGAGGGGTCAGCAAACATTTCCTTGCGGCACAATGTTGTAGACCTCTCTTATGAACTTGTCGGTATCAATATCGCCGGCGGGTTCGATCAGGTGATCAGACTTCCTAAGGGAACATATACCGGCTATGCAAACTACAATGGCTATGTCCAGACACACACTCTCGAGATCAGCGATGAAAACCTTGACTGGATAGTCGTCTTTTAGTCCTCTTCGCTGATAAAGTCTATCGAGAGCGAGTTGACGCAGTGTCGAGTGTTTTTCGGCGTATAGCCCTCGCCCTCAAAAACATGGCCCAGGTGGCCGCCGCAGTTATTGCAGAGTATCTCCACACGATGCCCGTCTTTGTCGCGTTCATGACGGATAGCGCCCGCGATCTCGTCATCAAAACTCGGCCAGCCGCAGTTGGACTCAAACTTGTCTTCTGCGTTATACAAAGGAGCGTTGCACTGACGGCAGACATAGACCCCGTCTGCTTTGTGCTTGTAAAACTTCCCTGAGTAAGGCGCTTCTGTCCCTTTTTCCAAGATCACATAGGCCTCTTGCGGTGTCAATGTATTGTATGCCATGCTAAGCCTTTTTGCGAAATTCTAACAAGATATTATAAACAGGTGCTGAAAATTATTTTCAGGCTTTATTTTTAACGACTGCTTTTATCTAGGCCATCATCTCGCGCATCTGCTCTTCGCTGATGCAGGGCACTTCCAGGCTCATCGCCTTGTCATACTTGCTCCCCGCATCCTCGCCGTAGATCAGATAGTCTGTTTTTTTCGATACCGAACCCGAGACCTTGGCACCGAGCGCTTCAAGAGAAGTCTTGATCTCGCCGCGCGGCTCGCTCATGCTTCCGGTCAGAACGACCGTCTTTGCTTTGAAAGGGTTCTCGGAAGCTTCCGCTTTTGCCTCCGGCGCCTTGGGCTGCATGACTGAGCTAAGCCGCTCTATATACGCAGCGTTAACGCGGACAAACTCCAGAAGCGACTCTGCCATCTCTTCGCCAAAACCGTCGATACTTAGCAGTTCCTCTTTTGTGGCCGTGGTAAAACCCAGCCCGAAGTGCTGGCAGAGAGACTTTGACCCAACCTCTCCGATATGCTCTATCCCAAGGCCGTTGACAAAACGCCAGCACTCTTTGTGTTTTGACTGCTCTATCGCCTCGAGGAGTTTGAGCGTTTTTTTCTCTTTGAAGCCTTCCAGCGCCAAAAGCTGATCGGAGCGTAGCGCGTAGAGATCGATCACACTTTTGATCAGACCCTCTTCAAAAAGCGACTCAACGATCTTCTCGCCCAGCCCATCGATGTTCAGGCAGGCCTTTGACGCGAAGTAGATGATGGAGTTGGCCACGCGCGAGGAGCACTCCAGATTTTGGCATTTGGTCAGTGCCCCCTCGTCCAGAAGCTCGCTGCCGCAGACCGGGCAGTGTGTCGGACGGATGTAGGGCCGGATCTCCTCGCCTCTGTCATGGCTTAGTACCTTTACAATCTTGGGAATGACATCTCCGCTACGAAGAATGATCACTTTATCGCCGATACGGATATCTTTACGGTCTATCTCGTCAAAGTTGTGCAGGCTTGCACGCTCAACGACTACTCCCTCGATCGGTGTCGGCTCTACTATAGCAACCGGGGTCACCGCCCCGCTTCGCCCTACCTGCAAAACAATGTCCTTGATCCGAGTGATCTTCTCTACGGCAGGAAACTTGTACGCCGATGCCCAGCGCGGGTTTTTTACCGTATAGCCCATCTCTTCCTGGGCTTCGATCTCATTGACCTTGATCACCATCCCATCGAGCATCATTTCAAAGCTTTCACGCTCACGCTTCATCGTCCCATAGGCTTCTTCGATCTCGTCAAAACCTTTTGCCAGAGTGCGCAGGGGTGCCTTTTTAAAACCGAGGCTGTAGATAAAGGCCATCTTTTCGCTCAACAGGCTCTGGTCGAGCTCATTCTCGCCAAGCCCATAAGGCAAAAAGACGAGGTTGCGCGAGGCTGTAATGCGCGAATCGAGCTGGCGGAGACTTCCCGCTGCGGCGTTTCTGGGGTTAGCAAAGAGGCTCTCTTTTAATCGCGAGCGCTCGAGATTGATCTTTTCAAACTCGTCTTTGAAGATAACGACCTCGCCGCGGATCTCGATCCGCTGCGCATAGGCTATGCGCAGCGGAATGGAGCGGATCGTTTTGGCATTTTGGGTGATATCTTCGCCCATTGCCCCATCGCCGCGCGTGATCGCCTGCTTTAGCTCGCCGTTTTCATAGATCAGATTCAAGCTTGCCCCATCAAACTTAGGCTCACAATAAAAGGAAACATTCGCCTTTTGTTTGGCAACTCTTTCGAGCCATTTTCGAAGGTCTTCACTGTTAAAAAGGTCTTCCAGACTCCACATTCTGCTCAAATGCGCTGCTTTTTTAAACCCCTCCAAAGCCACGCCACCCACACGCTGTGTCGGAGAGTCAAGAGCAATATAGGCCGGGTTCTGCTCTTCATAGGCCAAGACCTTATGGTAGAGCTTGTCATACTCCTCGTCGGTTATGATGGGGTCGTCAAGGACGTAGTAGTGGTAGGCATATTTATTTAAATTTTTTACTGCTTCCTGATAACTCTCATAGGTCATTCATTTTCCAACTTCGCTGTATTTTTTTCTATTGTATCAAAAAAATACACCGCATTGCTACAAAACGACTATCTTGGCGCCAAATCCCCCCATGCTCGCAGGCGCATCACTAAAACTTTTGACCGAGGGGTGGAGCTTCAAAAACTCTTTTACGGCGTAGGCGAGCTTGCCTGTGCCTATGCCGTGGTAGATCAGCACCTCGTCCCACCCTGAGATCAGTGCATCGGAGAGGAAGGTGTCCATCTTCTCGATCGCCTCCTCCGCGCGCAGACCGTGCAGGTCCAGTTTCAAGCCGGCTCGCTTCTCTTTTTCGACAGTGATACCTGAGCTGCCCTTTTTCTGCTGCTCTTTTTTGGCCGGCTTCAGCTCGGCCAGATTGACACGAAGACGCATCCCCTCAACTTCGATGATCGCCTCTTTTTGTTTTATCGACATCACGGTACCGTAGGTACGGCGGTACTGCACACTGTCGCCGGGTTTAAAGCTGTAGCTGGTCTTTGGCTTGTGCTGCGGCTTCTCTTTGGGAAGCTCCTGATTGGCTCGGTTCAAGGCACGGTGCAGCTCTTTTTCGTCCTTGGAGTGAATGGCCGCTTTGGCTTCGCTGATCGCTTTTTGATAACTCTGGCTGAGGCTCTCTTTCTCTCTTTTGAGCTCAAAATAGAGATTTTCTCTGGCCTCTTTCAACGCTTTCTTCTCTTCATAGAGTGCTTCAAGTTCGCTGTCTACTTTTTCATGCTTGGTGCACAGGGTATGTTCAAGCTCGCTTGAGCGCTCGATCAGGGCATTGAGCCTTTCGTGATTTTGACCGTAAATTGCTTTTGCTTCGGTGACGATAGGTGCGGGAACCCCATAGCGCAGGGCCGTTTCAAAGGCGTAGGATTTTCCGATGATGCCTTGCAAAAAGGTGTAGGTCGGACGGCGGTTGGCCTCATCGTACACGGCCGCCATCAAGGAGACAGCTCTATTTTCTGCCATCAAAGAGGCCAGGCGCTTGTGGTGTGTGGTGACGACGATCTTCATGCCGCGCTGCATCAGCTTCTCCAGCATTGCCTTAAACAGGGCTGCTGCTTCGTCGCTGTCTGTGCCCAGTTCGATCTCATCCACGCCAATAAGCATCCGCTCTTCGCTAAACAGCTTTCCAAAGGCGATCATCCGTCCTGCAAAAGTCGAAATGTCATTTTTGACATTTTGCGGGTCGTCGATGATGGCGTGAATGGATTTGAAGCTGCCGATCACAGAGTTTTTCGGATTGATGGGCATCGGGATCAGGTATTTTGCCAGATAGGCCGCAGAAAGGATTGCCTTGAGCAGCATCGTCTTTCCCCCGGCATTGACGCCGGTGATCATCAAGACGGGATTGGTGAAATCCACGCTGACCGATTTGGCATTGGCAATGGCGGGATGTTTAAACTCATTGAGAATGATCACATCCGATTTTTCCGCCTTGAGCATGTGGAGGTTCTTCGCACGGGCAAAAAAGACACGGGCCTGGTAGTGGTCAAAGGTGTCAAAGCTCTTGTTAATAAAGTTCAAAAAGCCATGCATCTTCTGCATCAAAACCGAGAAGGACTTGGCATACTCGTAGAGCTTCGCCTCTTTCTCCTGCTCGACCGAACGCACCTGGGCTTTGAGGTTGGAGATAGACTCCGGCGAGACATAGAAGAATCCGCCCGAGCTTCTTCCGACGATATTTCCCTTGAGATGGTGGTTAAATCCGGGACGAAGGAGCAGACACTCCTCCTCATTGAAAAAGTGTATCTGTCTGTCCACCAGGTAGGTCTCAAGCTTTTGGGTAAACAAAATTCGTTTGATCCCTGAAGCAATCTGCTCTTTTAGCTGCTTCAGACGGCGGTTCATTGCAGAAAGTTCCTCGTCAAGTTCCTCTTTGAAATTCCCTGACGCATCAAAATAGGTATCGATCTGGCCAAAATCGGGGTGCATCTCGATGCCCTGTATCCAGGGTCCGAGAAGTCCTTCAAAGTCAAACTTCTGAAGGTATCTGAAGTAGCGTACCATCGTGACAAACTCGAAGATATCTTCCAGATTTAGCTGCCCCTGTTTTTTCAGATAGGCAAGCGGATTGTCCAGATTCTTGACCTTGGAGGGTGCTTTGAACTCAAACTTTTCGAGTTCAGAAATAAGTTTGTAGTGGCGGTTTTGATCCCCTTCGATGAAGAGGGATTTCTCCCGGCTTAAACAGTCTGAAAACGATAAGAGATAAGAGGAGAGATCAAGCTGATCGGCAATGTCGTTTTTTATTCGCATAGATCCAAACTGATAATACGGCCGTACATCCTGCTCTCTTTTTTGCCCAAAAATGTCTGCGTACCCGAACTGTAAGAGAACTCGGAGTTGTTCACATCAACACCGTCGCATACGATGGTTTTGCCGTGTTTAAACATCAAAAGCACGCTCTCTTGATGCATGCGGCGCTCTTCGCTGTTTTGGTTAAAGAGGTAGGCCCCTAGAATCAGAAGTGCTGCAATGAATGTCGTGACAAGTTTCTGTCGCAGAGAGATCTCTGTAAAGAAATGCATGACTATAAACAAAAGAATTAAAAGTGCGATACCGAAAATATAGGCCATTATGCGATCCCTCTAAGCTGATAAGTGATATCACCGGCGCCAAAGCCTATGATAAGGCCCTTGTCCAGCGATTTTAGTATTTTGTTGTCTTTCATGACATCAAGGTCGTAATTAGAACGTTTGACCGTGTCAGCCATCATCGGATGATAGCGTTCAAAATCTTTTTCAAAGTCGATAACCCGTGTCGCTTCGCCAGCTGCCCATACCGGAAGGATGATAAGTTCAGTAGCACCCTCAAAACAGGTGACAAAAGCCTCCAGATTGTCTATCGTACGGCTGTATTTGTGCGGTTGCCAGATCGCGGTGATCGTCTCTATCCCCATCAGATGGGCATAGGCTTTGACGGACTCCAGAGTCGCCTTGATCTCTGTGGGATGGTGGCCGTAGTCATCGATCAGGATGGAGTTTATTTTGTTGATGATATCAAAGCGTTTTTTAATTCCCTTGAAGTTAAGAAGTTTTTCTCTGACCGTCTCAAGCTTCTCGCTCGCAGTGGCCGCCAAAATCGCCAAAGCCGCATCAAGAGCGATATGCGCCCCAAATCCCCAGACCTCAAAGACGCCCATATCCAAAAGCTCAAAACGCGTATGAGGCTCATCATTGATCAGTACAAACTCAATATTCTTGATATCTTTGCTCGGGTAGAGACGGATCGCCTCACACTCCAGCGTTGAGAGAAAAGGATCTTCTGCATTAAACACACGAAGTGTGGCGGAATATATAAAGGTCCGGTAAGCATCATAAAAACGATCAAAGTTGTAGTCATAATATTCCATATGCTCCGGCTCCGCGTTGGGGACGATGGCGCAGTAGGGGTTTGAGTTCAAAAAGCTTCCGTCGCTCTCATCCGCTTCAAAAAGCAGGACATCTCCCTCGCTGTGACGCACATTGTCACCGAACTCTTTGGACTCCGCACCGATGATGGCAGAACCCTCAAGAATAGAGGAGAGAATGGCCGTTGTTGTACTTTTGCCGTGCGCACCGCAGACCGAATAAACTTTTTTGCCCTTGAGTATCATCTCTAGCGCTTCACGGCGGGCAAGCACTTCGATTCCCCTGTTTTGCGCCTCAATAATCTCTGCATTATCAGGACGAATGATCGCCGAATGTATGACAAGATCCTGGTCTATGATCGCGGCTGCGTTGTGCGGGATGGTCAGTTTCATTCCCAGCTCTTTAAGCTTTGCAGTAATGGCTGTTTCGCTCAGGTCTGAACCGCTGACCTCATGCCCTTCGGCCAGCATAAACTTTGCCAAACCCGAGATGCCGATACCGCCAATGCCTATAAAGTGTATTTTCACTGGGATGCCTTTGTT
The DNA here is from genome assembly GCA_014859655.1 of Campylobacterales bacterium. Taxonomy (GTDB): domain Bacteria; phylum Campylobacterota; class Campylobacteria; order Campylobacterales; family Sulfurimonadaceae. Next base: position 3,257 of record JACUTT010000006.1, on the reverse strand, counting down.
TGTTTACTCTTGTTTAGCAATTTTTGTGCCTTTTTCTTAAATGCTTTTATATAGAAATCTTCCAGTTTATCATCTATCTCGCAATACTCATCTATAAAGGTGTCGATGTCGATATGCTCTTTTGCCGCGGCGGCATGAATTTTCATCGCCTCAACAAACGATTCCTCTTCCGCCGTCCCCTCCAAAACCTCAAAAAGCGCCTTGGCCTCTTCAAATCGCTGCGAACTGTAATGCGAGATCGCATACTCATACAGCGCACGCAAGGTGTAGCGCTGCGCTTCGTCAAAAACCGAAAGCTTAGCTTTTGATTCTAATGCATTGGTTAACAGCTCAAGCGAAATCTCCAAGATGTTGGCATACAGAGCCTGCTCCATCTCATCAGGCAGATCGCTATGATGCTTTTCCACAAGATCGTATAGGGCTTTGATATCCGCGTAGTGTACTGCTTCTATGGACTTTTCACGGATTTGGGCTAAGAGTTCAGACATGTTTTTATCGCCTCCATTGCTCTGCGCGTTTTTGTTTCGTTTTCCACCAAAGCGATGCGCACGTAGCCTTTTCCCGGGTTTATCCCCGTCTCGTCTTCGCGTCCCAGATAAGAGCCCGGAAGCACTTTGACATGATGTTCTGCGTAAAGTTTTTTTGCAAAGGCAAGCTCGTCACCGACCTTTAGCCAGATATAAAAACTGGCCTTGGGAATATCGGTCCCGAGTATCTCTTTTGCGATCTCGAAATTTCTTTTATAGATCTTGCGTGACGCTTCCACATGCGCTTCGTCAAGCCAGGCGCAGGCGGCGGCAGCCTGCAGAGGAAGCGGCGAAGCGCAGCCGACATAGGTGCGGTACTGCAAGTAGGCTTTCAAGATCTCCGCGTCGCCGGCAATAAAACCTGAACGAAGTCCCGGAGCCGATGAGCGTTTTGAGATGGAGTTAATGACAAGGGTGTTTTTGAAACTTTCATTGCCCACTTTGCGCGCGGCTTCAAGCAGAGAAGGCGGCGGTGTTTCGGTATAGATCTCGCTATAGCACTCGTCATTCAAGAGGATGAAATCATGCTTAAGTGCCAGTTTTACCCATTTTCCGAGCTCCTCTATACTCAAAACTGAGGCCGTCGGGTTGTTCGGAAAGTTCAAGATAACGAGGTCCGCTTCTTCAAGCTGCTTCTCACTCATGGAGGGCTTGAAGCTGTTCTCTTGTGTAAGGTTGAGCAATATAACCTTTGCGCGGCTTGCTATAGCAGCTCCCTCATAGATCTGGTAAAAAGGATTCGTAAAGGCCATAACCGGTTCGTCTAGATCAAAAAGCAGAAACTGGGGAAGGTTGAAAAGCACCTCCCGTGTTCCAAAGGTAGGGATCAGTTCTTCGTTTTTGAGCTCAAGACCAAAGCGTTTTTTGTTGAACGCGAGCATGGCCGCTTTCGTATCCGCTTCGCCCGCTGTTGAGGGGTACTTCTTCAGCAAGGATGCGCTCTGTCTAAGCGCATCCTGGATAAATTCCGGCGTTTCAAACTGCGGCTCGCCTATGGTCAAAGAAATGAGCTCTTGTGAAGGCTCTGGTGTGATCTCGGCTAAAAGTCTATTGAGTTTTTCAAATGGGTAGGATTCAAATTTCATGCGTGCATAATATCTTTGTATGTATAAATTTTTTATAATTATACCTATTTTCTATAAAAAGAGACTTTTTCTTCCTTCCACAGGGCGTTTGCTTCTTAAAGATAGCTTCAGGCTCTTGACTATCATAAGCACACAATGGCCTGCTTAGCAAGATAGCAATATTATTCTTTTTCATTTTATTTAGAGATCTTTCTGTGCACGCGTGCTCTCTGCTCTAAAAACAACTCAAGGACATTTATGAAAACAATCATCTTATCTTCCCTCGCGCTCCTGCTCTTTAGCGCGTGCGACAGTGAACCAACACACGAAAAGACAACACAGCGCGCATCTAAACCCAAAATTGAGGCTGTTAACGAGGCGACAAAAAATGTTGAAACCCTCAATGCGGCTGCAAAAGAGAACAGAACGCAGGCAGAAGCAGAGATCAAACTAAAGACAGAACCGGCAATCGCAGCAAAATCGGATGCCCTCAACGGAGCAACCCTATATGCCAACAAATGCGCTTCCTGCCACGGCAAAGACGGCAAGAAGTCTGCGCTGAACAACTCCGCACCGATCGCAGGATGGAAAAGCGAGAGACTCATCACTGTCCTCAAAGGCTACAAAGACGGCGGCTACGGTGGAAAGATGAAAGCGATCATGCAGGGCCAGAGCAAGCCCCTAAGCGACACAGAGATCAAACTCCTCTCCCACTACATTTCCACTCTATAGCATATGTCGCGCCTCTTAAAGCGCACAATCAGGCTCCTCCATCTTTTCCATCAGCTAAGCGGTCGGGAGCGAAAATTTCTGGGTAATAAGCTCGCCCTCTTCATTGAAAAAGAGATAATAGAGATAATCTTTTTTGACATTCAAGCCTGCGAGATAGCGCAGGGCAAGATTGGCCTGCAAGGAGGCGATGTGCATCACTATCGGTGCCGCAATGCCCGCGGGAGTCTTGTTTGAGATTTTAAAAACATCAAAAGAGGCCTTTTCAAAAAAGCAGACCTGGCCGTTAAAGGCTTCGACAGAACCGTATATCCAAGGTTTTTTGACGGCTTTGGCATAGGTGTTGATCTTGGCGCGCGTGGGAAGGTTGTCGGTGGCATCAATGATCAGATCCACCTCGACCCCTTTGTCGCAAAAGAGATCAAACTCACAGTCGTGCGTGATAACCCGGACGAAAGGGCAACGCGAGAGTACCGTCTCGGCGACTACATCGCACTTCTTCTTCCCCTCGTCGCCTGTTTTAAAGGCGATCTGCCTGTGGATATTATGCACAGAGACCTCATCAAAATCGATCAGGTGGATCTCGCCGATGCCCGAGGCGCCAAGGGCAAAGGCCAAAGAAGAGCCCAATCCGCCGCAGCCGACGATAGCAATACGTTTTGACTGTAGGCTTTCTTGGGTCTCTTCTCCCCAGAGCTGGACCTGGCGGTGAAAGTATTTCATCATGATTTCTCTCCTTGCATGAAAGTTTATGATATTAAAACTGCTATTAATTCTTACTTACTTTTTTAGTAGTTCGGGGCAACAAAACAGTAAAGACCGCACCCACCTCGCTGTTGGCAACAGAGATCTGTCCAAGCATGCTTTTTTCGATGATCTCTTTTGAGCTGGACCCCAAAAACCGAACAACAATGCAGTAAAATTAAGGTGTAACTGC
>JACUTT010000031.1 GCA_014859655.1 Campylobacterales bacterium | reverse complement strand
TTCCATCCTCTCCTGAGGTGGAACGCATAGGCAATGCGTTAGTCTGGCTCAGCTGCTATGTTTAACGTTTGGGCTGCCGTATGGGTTACACCTCGCCAGAGGTGGAACCAGATGGGGGTGATGGGCTGTGTTGACTGGTACGTCCTGGCGACTTGGGCGGTCTCGCCTTATCCTCTTGATAGCTATAGCACTTTTCATAATAAATCCTCTTTTTAACTATTTGACTAAGATTTTTTTCTATACTTAGCCGTTTGCATAGAAATACTACAATCAAGTTTCGAGACAATAAATTTTTACTGAGAGCTGCAGATGGAGAATCAAATAAAACCTTACTATTATGATTCGTTCCATGGGGATGAATCGATTGTCTTTTTGCATGGACTTGGGGCTAGTTCTTTGTCCTGGGAGTACCAGGTGGATCATTTTAAGCAGAACTATCGTGTGATTGTCCCTGATATCCGAGGTCATGGAAAAAGTGCTCTCAGCAAGGAGTCCTTTAGTTTTGAAGGGTGTGCAGATGATATTTATGCTCTCTTACAGCGGCTTGATATCAAAAAATTTCATCTCTGCGGATTTTCGTTCGGAGGAATGGTCGCTTTTGAGTTTGCAGTCAAATACCCGAATATGCTCCTTTCTTTTTGTGCCGTCAATGTTTTGGCTCGTTTTGATCCAAACAGTCCCGGCATCACTCTTCTCTATCATCTGCGGCGAATATTGGCACGTGTTCTTCCTCTGAAGTGGCTTGCCTGTCTTATGGCAGTGACTCTTTTTCCAAACAAAAAAGATGCGCATCTGCGACGCAAAATGCTTCAGCAAAGCGCGTGTGTCAATCGACCCGGCTACATCTGCGCTATAGACGCGATGCAGGGGTGGAGTGTCGAAAAAGAGCTTGACAAGATCAAGGTTCCGGCGCTGCTGATCGGCTCGGAGTTTGACTATGCACTCTTCAAAGAAAAAGAAGAACTTTCTAAAATGATGCCCAATGCCAGCTATCATGAGATAAGAGGCGCGCACCACTTTGTCATATGGGAGTGCGCAGATGAATTCAACCGTGTCTATAAGAGCTTTCTGGAGTCACTTTAGCATGATGATGCCGGCAAAGCGGCCGCAGCTCTTCTTTTCGGCGCGGTAGGAGTAGAAGATGTCTATATTGCAGGCACTGCAGTAGCGGGAGGTTTCTATGTTCTCTGAGGGCAAATGGAGCGCTTCAAGCTGTTTGCGGGCGATAGCGAGGAGATCGAGGTAGTAGCCTTTGTCCGTTCTCTTAAGCGCAAAACCATACCCATATCTTTGTGCCTCCTCTTCTACCCCTGCACCCACTTCATAGCAACAGTGATGGATGGCCGGGCCAAAACTGACCACAATGTCTTCCGGCCGGCTCTTATAGTGCTCCTGCATCTTCACGATTGTCTGCGGCAGGATTTTTGAAAAGACACCCGCACGCCCGGCATGCACTGCAGCGATCACCTCTTTGTGAGGGTCATAGATTAAGATCGGAATACAGTCGGCTACCATCACCATCAAAGGCACATTCTTTAGCGAGGTGACCACCGCATCGCATATTGGAACCGAAGCAAAATCAAACTCTTTGTCGATGATTTTTATCGTGTTTCCGTGCACCTGTTCCATGCGCACAAGCTTGTCAAGCGGGTAGTCCAGGTGAAAGGAAAAATGGAGGTGGTTTTTTTCGACATTTTGGGGATCGTCATTGACGTGAAAGGCAAGATTATTCCCGCGACAGGCTCCTTGAGAAAAGCCACCGGCTCTTGTACTGTAGCCATGCAGGATGTTTTCATAGCCGCTTAAAAGCGGGCTTTTAATACTCTGCATTCAAGCAAGCCGGAAAAAACTTATTTCCTTGCAGTCACTTACGCGGTTTTTCAGACAGTTATGGTAGCGTATCTGATATTTTTTCCAAAAAGCCAAGAAAGAGACGAAGCCTATAAATGCTGCTATAGCGGCGCCTTTGAGAAAGAGCAGAGAGGCCTCAATCAGGGCATCGGCAAAGGAGAGTCCGGAATCGAGGTAAACAAACAGGCCAAAACCCATGCCGACAAAGAACGAGGCAAGACTTAGCAGAAAAGCAAAAATAAGGGCAAACTTATAAATCGGGATCACTTTGTCGCTTAGGTAGATGGGTGTTTTTTGCATGGAAATACCTCTTTTTCAATGCTGTGATTTTAACATATTTGTGTTTTGTATGTATTGAAGGTGCATCCCGGATGCACAAAATAAAAAATACTGTCTGAATACATGTATTAATTTTTCAAATATATCACAAGCAATGCTATAAAACAAATAAAGATTTGCTTAAAATGTAAGGTCGCAAGGATAGGTAACAATAGCTACATTTTCAGTTTTTTCTGCATTATATGGGCATTCTTCTCACGGCTTTGGATGAAATCTGCTAAAATAAGCCTCAATCAAATCAGGGGGTGCTGCAAAAGCCGCCCCAGGGATTTACAAGGATGTTATGCGCTATGAATGCCGAGTCTATGCACACGCTGCACACGCTTCCTCCGACTTTGGAGGGAAGCAGTGTAGAGGATAAACGTGAAGAGATCAGAGAGTATTTCCACAAGACATTCACTTTTTTTGAAAAACTTTTTGAGTGTTTTACACAGGAGAGCGTCTTTTATCTCAAGTCTGAACCGACACGCCACCCGATGATTTTTTATTACGGGCATACTGCCACATTTTTTATTAACAAACTCCTCATCTCCAAGGTCATTCACGAACAGATCAACCCTGAGTTCGAGTCGATGTTTGCCATCGGTGTGGATGAGATGAACTGGGATGACATGAACGTGCACCATTATGAGTGGCCCAGGGTCGAAGAGGTCAAGGCCTACCGCCAGTGTGTGCGCCAAAAAGTCGATGCCCTCATCACCTCTCTCCCCTTGCGCCTTCCGATACGTCAGGAGGATCCGATGTGGATCATTCTGATGGGAATAGAGCATGAACGGATACATCTGGAGACCTCTTCGGTGCTGCATCGTCAGCTTCCGATCGGGGCTGTCAGACCGAGCAGCTTTTTTCCTCTCTGCCCCGAAGTCTCGGATGCGCCAAAAAATGAAATGGTCTCTATAGAAGGCGCTGTTGTGCATTTAGGCAAGCAAAGAGAGCATCCTCTATACGGATGGGACAATGAGTACGGCACAGACGAGATCGAGGTTGCGAGTTTCAAAACAAGCAAATTTCTCGTCAGCAACGGCGAGTTTTTAGCTTTTGTCCAGGAAGGCGGCTATGAGAACAAAAGCTTCTGGGACGAAGAGGGGCAGAAGTTCTTAGCGATAAGAGAGGCCGAACATCCGGTCTTTTGGGTGAAGTCAGAAGAGGGCGATTTTAGATACCGTGCGATGCTTGAAGAGATCCCTATGCCTCTGAGTTGGCCCGTGGATGTTAACTACCTTGAAGCCAAGGCCTTTTGTGTTTGGAAGAGTCAAAAAGATAAAAAAAACTACCGTCTTTTGAGCGAAGCGGAGTGGTATCTTCTGTATGACAGAGCGGGCATACGCGACGTGCCGGAGTTTGACGACAGCAAAGCAAATATCAACTTTTCCCACTGGGCCTCATCCTGCCCGGTGGACCGTTTCGCCTTCGGAGATATTTTTGATTTGATGGGAAATGTATGGCAGTGGAGCGAAACACCGACCTATGCCTTCGAGGGCTTTGAAATACACCCTGCCTATGATGATTTTTCTATTCCGACCTTTGACGGGAAACATAACCTGATCAAAGGCGGTTCGTGGGCGAGCACGGGAAATGAGCTGATGAAACATGCCCGCCATGCCTTTAGGCGCCATTTTTACCAGCATGCCGGATTTAGATATGTAGAAGGAGAGAAAGTGGAGAATACAGAAGCAAATATTTATGAGACAGATGAGTTGGTGTCGCAGTATTGCGATTTTCAGTATGGAGAGGAGTACTTCGGCGTAGAGAACTTTGCCGTCGCCTGCGCCCAAAAAGCGATCGTTTACACCCAGGGGACGCAGCAGAACAGCGCACTTGATCTTGGCTGCGCAACGGGACGTGCCTCTTTTGAGCTGGCAAAAGCCTTTAAAAAGGTCTGCGGGATCGATTTCTCAGCACGCTTTGTACAGGTCGGTGTCGAGCTTCAAAAGATGGCCACGGTCGGCTACTACCAAAAGGGCGAGGGAAGTCTGAAAAAACGCAAAGAGGTCAGTCTCGAAGCGCTCGGTTTGAGCGAGCTTAGCGACAAGGTCGAGTTTTGGCAGGGTGACGCCTGCAATCTCAAGCCGCATTTCAAAGCGTATGACCTGATCATGGCGACGAACCTGATCGACCGACTCTACGAGCCGCGCCTCTTTTTAAACAGCGTGCATGAGCGCATCAATGAAGGCGGATACCTCATACTGACCTCGCCCTACACCTGGCTCGAAGAGTACACGGCCAAAGAGTTCTGGATAGGCGGCTATACGGATGAAAACGGGCATGAGATCACGACCCTTGAGGGACTGAAATCAATTCTGTTCAGCCATTTCGAGCTTGTTGCTACCGAGGATGTTCCCTTTGTGATCCGCGAGACAGAGCGCAAGTTTCAGCACACGCTCTCGCAGATGTCGGTATGGAAAAAGAAGTAGATGATAGAACTCAGCGACAGCGTCGATTTTAACAAAGCCCCCAGCCGCGAAGGTACGAATGCGGAAAAGTATGTTAAAAGAGAAAAGCTTTTCGGCTCGGAGGAGGTGCTGCCGATGTGGGTGGCAGACATGGATATCGAAACCCCATTTTTTGTGATCGATGCGATCCGGGAGCGGCTGAAACACCCGATTCTGGGCTATGAAGAAGCGCCAGAGAAGATGTTTGAAGCCCAGATGGCGTGGATACAAAAGCATCACGGCTACGCGCTGCAAAGGGAGTGGATGTTCTACTCGCCTTCTGTGGTGGCCAGCATCAATATGGCTATTCAGACCTTTACGCAGCCCGGCGACAAGGTGATCGTGCAGTCGCCCGTCTACTTCCCCTTCTATAGCGCGGTGACGAACAACGACCGCCATGTGCTTAAAAACAGACTGCTGGAGAAAGATGGCTATTATGAAATGGATTTTGATGCGCTCGAAGCCTCCATCGACGAGAGGACAAAACTGCTGCTGCTCTGCTCTCCGCACAACCCCGTCGGACGGGTCTGGAAAGAAGACGAACTGCAGCGGCTGGGAGAGATCTGCATCAACCATGACATTATCATCCTCTCTGATGAGATACACAGCGATCTTGTCTTTGGCGGGTTCAAGCACACCCCTACAGCCGCCATTTCCAAAGAGCTACAAGCGCGCACGCTCACCTGCTACGGGCCGGGAAAGACCTTCAATATGGCGGGACTTGCCATCTCCACCGTCTGCATCAGCGACGAGGCGCTTCGCGAACGCTTTAGAAAAGTCTACAAGAGCGTGCACTTCGCCGAGGGCACGGTGTTTGGGCATGTCGGTTTTGAAGCGGCCTATAGTAAGGGCGAAGTCTGGCATAGTGAACTGATAAGCCATCTTCAGGGAAACATCGACTATCTTGATCTCTGTCTCAAAGAGTATATGCCCCGCATCAGCATGCGCAAACCGGAGGGAACCTATCTGGTATGGCTCGACTGCCGTTCTCTGGGGCTCAATTTTAAGGAGCTGAAGAGATTTTTCTACGAAGAGGCGAAGCTTGGGCTTTCAAGTGGAATGAGTTTTGGCAAAGAGGGTGACGGTTTTATGCGCATCAACCTCGCCACGCCGCGCAGCAGTGTCGAAGAGGCGGTGTCGCGGCTTCACCGGGCTTATGCATCGCGTTCTTTTTGACGCCTTATAGCATTTATGTGCTACTATCTAACAAATTTTTCCAAAGAGAGACTATGGCCAAGATTAATTGGGATGAATATAAAACATACAAGCAAGAGCGCGAAGACGCCGAAAATTTTGATAACTTCGGACTTCTCTTGGAGTTTCTTCGCAGCTTCTATAACAAAAGCTCCGCTCACGAGGTCTACGACATGCTTGATGATGACCCGCTGGGAAGAATGATGCTGGACAAAAGAGAGATATCCGGGCCAGGGCAGCTTGAGATCTACCTCTATAAAAAACTTTCACTCTGAGGGCGAAAGCAGATAAGCTTTTTTTTGTAATTAAAGCGTTATAGACAGAGAGTACTATTTTGAAACGACTTAAGGATGAGAGATGCGGTTCTTGACAAAATTTACCATTACTGAACTTAACAATGGCTGGGAATGGCTCGATATTGAGGGGATTAAAGACGGTAAATACTTCTCAGAAGAGATGGCACTTCGTCTGTTTTGCGAAGAAGAACTTGAAATCCCACAGCAGTTTTTAAAAGAGATCACTCTTTATGAAGAGCAGATGCAGATCCAGCTCTGCCGCGACAGATCCTATATCCGAGAGGATTGGTATGTCAATCTTTCGCGTATCAGTGGCTAAATAAGGCTATAATTAGGCATTTAGAGCCTAAGGCTAAGAGCAGTGAGAGCAGAAAAAACCTCTTTTATAGAAGGCGCACTTTATGGCGCCCTTGTCGGCGATGCCTTTGCACTGGGTGCACATTGGGTCTATGATGTTGCCGAGATCAAAGCAAAATTTCCCCTTTATGAGCACTTTTATGATCCCGTCTCTGCTTTGCATCAGGGAAAAAAAGCTGGGGATTTCACTCATTACGGTGACCAATGCATCTGGCTTCTGGAGTCAATATCGCTCGAAAAAGAGTTTTCACTGGCCAGTTTTTCATCCCGCTGGAAAAAATACATGGCAGGCTATACGGGTTATATCGATGCTGCCAGCGTGACAGCGCTGCAAAACCTAAGTAGCGGAAAGTCTGCACTTGAGTCGGGCTCATCCGCCCAAGACCTGGGTGCGTTAGGACGGATAGCCCCGCTGGTACTGCTCTACCATAACCAACAAAAAAGTTTTGAAGACGCGGCGGTTTTGCAGACAAGGATGACTCATAATGGGCCGCTTATTGTCGAGACGGCCCGTTTTTTTACCCGGCTTCTTTTTCTTGTCCTTCAGGGAAACTCTCCCAAAGATTCACTCTCAGCACTGCTTCTCGAAGCAAAAGAGGCAAAAATACAAAAGTGGATAAAGCTTGCGTTCTCCTCGGCAAAGCACGACAGCACGGAAGCGATCGGCTCTTTTGGGCAGTCAGGCAGTGTCGGCAGTGCCTTTGTTTCCATTTTGCATCTGATTGTGAAGTATGAAGAGGATTATGCTGAAGCGATGAAGCAAAATGCAGCTGCAGGAGGCGACTCGGCGCTGCGGGGAATGCTCTTGGGAATGATTCTTGGTGCTCACAATGGCCTGGAGAGTATTCCAAAAGAGTACCTAAATGCGCTAAATTCAAAAGCGCGTATTTACGCCTACCTAAGAGGCCTTTTCAATGACTAAGATTCCTGAAACCATGTGCCGTTTTATAAACGGGCACCATGTCCTCTGCCTGGCGACTTCGTACAAGGAGAGCCTCTCCTGCTGCAGCCTTTTCTATCTTTTTATTCCCGAAGAGGCCTGTGTCCTTTTCGCCTCGGATGAGAAGACGGAGCATATGCAGCATATTTCGCACCATCCGCAGGTGGCCTGCGCTATCCATAATGAGACAAAAGAGGTGGCGCAGATCAGGGGTATACAGATCAAAGGAGCCGTAAGTGCTGCCTCAGAAGAGGAAGAGCACTCTTATATCGAGGCCTATCCCTATGCCAAAAAGCTCAAGAACAAAGGAATATGGAAATTAGAGATCAGTGAGCTCAAATATACGGACAACACCCAGGGTTTTGGGAAAAAAGAGAGATGGGAGCGTTCATAACAGCAGCTAGGATCTGTTCTGCTTCTCTTGAAAGATTTGGCAGACAAGTCCGGAGCTTTGCTTGACGACCATCGAGGGAATGGCCTTTGACTTAAACCCATAAGCCCGACATCCGTGCGGCTGTGCCGGCTCCCAGGTCACATAATAATGGATACATTTTATGCAGTTGACTCGAATCATAACGGCATTATACCAAACGTCACTAACCTCATAGGCTTAAAACGGCTCTATTGGCTCAGAGTGCAAGGCAAAAGTTTGCAGGCGCTACAAGTAGCTCCAAGAACTTTTAACGAAGCACTCTGAGTCAAGAGAGTCGCCCTTCGGGTAAAAGATAAGCCCTCATCTGCGGCGTTGCCTCTTTTCGGATTAGCCAGCTAGTCCTTCAAAGAGCCGCCTTGCAGCTAAGAGCTTATCTTTTATTTTAAGCCTATGAGGTTAGTGGCGTTTGGTATTATATTACACTCGCTATAATTATGAAATAATTTTTTAAGGAAAATAGATAAATGCAGCAAATTTTAGAGATGTTAAAACTTCAGCAGGCATTAAATGACTCCACCAACGGCGTGGAGTGGGAAAAAGGCGTGACCAAAAACGGCAAGCTCATCGACTGGAAACGCTGCATCTATATGGAGTCGGCCGAACTGATCGACAGCTTCGCCTGGAAACACTGGAAGGCGATCAACCAGGAGCCTGACTGGGAAAACATCAAGATCGAGGCCGTCGATATCTGGCACTTCGTTCTAAGCCTGCTGCTCCAGGAGTACAAGCTTCACAATAGAGGAAGCATAGAGGCCTTGTCGGAGCATATCGTCTCTCAGCCGGGCTATAGCGCATTTTCAAAGCTCGATTATCGTCCGGAAGCGGATGCCTATGAGATCATTATGATGGTGGAGCGCATGATGTTTGATGTGCTCAAATCCGAAGGTTTCGATCTGGACGCGCTGATCAATGACTTTTTCACGATGGCTCTGCACTGCGGGGTTAATCTGCAAAAACTCTATATGCTCTACATCGGAAAAAATATCTTAAACCGTTTTCGTCAGGACCACGGCTACAAAGAGGGATCGTACATCAAAGTCTGGAACGGAAGCGAAGACAATGTGGTGATGCTGAGTCTTATGGCCGCAAATCCGGCTTTCGGAGCTGAGGAGCTATACGCAGCGCTCAGCGGGGTATATCAAGAACTTTAATGAACGATAGCCTCTGGATGACCCAGGTGCTCATCTAAAATCCGCCAGACATCTTCTGCAGGCAAACCGTAGGCGAGCAGCAGTTTTTCTGCTCTTTCCTGATCTGCCTGCTTCAAATAGAGCACCAGTGCGTAGAGCCGGCCAAGCTCGCCGACCTGACTCAGCAGCGCATATTTGATCACATCTTCGCCGCCCAGTCCATCTAATATCAGCGGCAAAGGCATCTCGAAAATCGTCTCCAGAAGTGACAAAAGTCCAAAAAAACGCGCTTGTGTCGCAAGCTCTTCATCCTTGTTTCCCATCCGTTTCAAGATGCCGAGCATTAGGTCTATACGGTTTTGGACTAAGATAGAGGAGGGGTTTATGTCCTCATCCGGGTTGTGCCCGGACTTCGCATAGACGATCAGCATCAGCCATTGCATCAAGCTCCCTGCAGACATCTGACATGGAAACAGCACCCTGGAGTAGCTTAAAAGATGGATGACACCCAGATGGTGTGGATCGATCCTGTTTTTCTTGATCAGCTCCGGTTTACCAGATAAAAGCCCTGAAAACAGTCAAAACCGATCTCTTCGTAGGCCGTGTAGACAGCATGCGATTTGATCTTCTGCGTAATTAACTTTTTGTCTTTGTGTAGAGCTCCAGTTTCACTTCAGGGTCATCATGATCGATCTCGGTGGTATCAAATTTGACATAGGCGACATAAGGCAGTACCCGTCTGATATTATCGCTGTAGGCCTGATCCAGGCGTGCGTTGTCCAGCGCAAAGGTATAGCCGCTTTTGTGCAGCGCCTTGATGCACTCATACTCTTTTTGGCTGATCTGTATATCCTCGTTGAGTTCAAGAACAAACCGCTCTTTGGGGATCGTGTAGATGATGTCCGTCAGAAGAAATTTGGCGTCAATGTTGATAAAGACCATCGCGTCGCCGACCAGGCTGCGTAGCCCCATTTGATTGAGTGCGTTGACCAGTACGAAAGCGGTTGCCAAACGCTTGTCGGGCAGGGTCATGGCCTGATTATCTTTGCGATAATAGAGCTCATAACCGAAAATATGCTTCTTTTTTTGTAAAAATAGGCTGTTAGGCGATGTACGGAAAGTTAGGCATCTCTCTCATTTATATGTTAAATATTGATTTCTATTATTGTTTGTAATGATAATAGTATTAAACATTCAAAAGCAATAGATTTTAGAGGTGCCCTGTAGTCTTTGACAAAGGCGATCACAACCGCGCGGTACACATCGGCATCCTCGTCTTTGATCATAATATTTGTCTTCAGCTGCATCGCCACCTCGTTCATCGGTGGGGCCTTTGGCGTTTTAAATGTTTTGAGCGCGGTCTCTTTGTCGAGCAGCTCGGCATGGCAAGCCGCACAGACCCGGTCAAATATCTTTTTCCCTTCTTTAAACTCATCGTTCTCATGGGCAAGAAGCGCAATGGGTAAAAGCACTAGAAGTAGAAGTTTTTTAGGCATTCTTGTTTCTTTTTTACTATTTTATATAAATCTCTTCTGTAAATATTAATTATGCTCAAGAATAGGTAAAAAATGTTTTAGAGCTCTCCTTTAGTCAGAATTAGTTAAAATCGCGCATACAACTAAGAAATATTTTACTCTTGCGCTATAGCACAAGAGCCTTGGAGCATAAAAATGAGTATGGACAAAGTTTATTTAAACGATTATGAGAAGCCGCCTTATGCGGTGAAAAGTATTGACCTGGTGTTTGATCTGCATGAGACGAAGACGATCGTCAAAAGCAAAATGAAGATTACCCGCCTCTGCGAGCCTTCCCGCCCGCTTTTGCTTGACGGTGAAGAGCTTGAACTGCTGCGTGTCGTCCTGGATGGCCGGGAACTGCATGAAAGCGAGTATGAGCTGAGTGAGCTTGGCATGAGCCTGCATCTGCTGCCTGAGAGCTTTACGCTGGAGATAGAAAACAGTGTTAACCCCGAAGCCAACACTTCTTTGGACGGCCTTTACCGCTCAGGCGGGATCTTCTGTACGCAAAATGAGCCCGAGGGGTTCAGACGCATCACCTACTTTATGGATAGACCCGATGTGATGGCCGTCTACAGCACGAAGATCATCGCGGACAAGAGAGCCTACCCCGTGCTGCTAAGCAACGGAAACCTTTTTGAAAGCGGCGAGCTTGAAGGCGGAAAACACTACGCCATCTGGAAGGACCCTTTCCCCAAGCCTTCTTATCTTTACGCTCTGGTTGCGGGTGATCTGGGCTGCGTTAATGACAGTTTTGAGACGATGAGTGCCAAAAAAATCGAACTGAACATCTACTGCGACAAGGGGAACGAGGCCAAATGCTCCCACGCGATGGCCTCACTGAAGGCTTCGATGAGGTGGGACGAAGAGCGTTTCGGACGCGAATACGACCTCGACATCTACAATATCGTCGCCGTCGACAGTTTCAACATGGGCGCGATGGAGAACAAGGGGCTTAACGTCTTCAATTCGCACTACGTCCTGGCGGATGCGGACACGGCAACGGACGAGAACTTTCTGGGCATCGAGAGCGTGATCGCGCACGAGTATTTTCACAACTGGACGGGCAACCGCATCACCTGCAGAGACTGGTTTCAGCTGACGCTCAAAGAGGGACTGACGGTCTTTAGAGACCAGGAGTTCTCCTCGGACATGAACACCCGAAGTGTGCAGCGCATCAGCGATGTCAAGGCGCTTCAGGAGCGTCAGTTTGTCGAAGACGCTTCGCCTACCTCGCACCCGATCAAGCCCGACTCCTACATCGAGATCAACAACTTCTACACCGCGACAATCTATGAAAAAGGCGCCGAGGTGATCCGCATGATCCACACGATGCTGGGCGAAGAGGGGTTTAGGAAAGGGATGGATCTCTATTTTGAGACCTTTGACGGACAGGCGGTACGCACGGAAGATTTTGTCTGGGCCATGCAAAAGGCCTCGGGCTTTAACCTGGAGCAGTTCACGCTCTGGTACTCCCAGTCCGGCACGCCCGAAGTCGATGTCACGACGCGCTTTGACAAAAAAGAGCAGCGTTTCGAGATCACCCTGAGCCAGTCTTATCTCTCGCCGACGCAGAGCGGACAGAAACCCTACTTTTTTCCCTTTATGCTCGGCCTGATTGACCGCAATGGAAAGGAGATCT
Organism: Campylobacterales bacterium; assembly: GCA_014859655.1. GTDB lineage: Bacteria > Campylobacterota > Campylobacteria > Campylobacterales > Sulfurimonadaceae. The sequence continues at coordinate 11,575 of JACUTT010000031.1, read as the reverse complement.
CCCTGAAACTGCAAAACAGCCAAAACCAGCCCTTTATTGAGAGGGGAATCCTGCTGATTTCCAAAGAGAGCGAGAGCTTTGTATTTGAGGAGATAAAAGAGGAGCCGGTCATGTCGATCAATCGCAACTTCTCTGCGCCGATCAAGCTGCACACGGCCTATACGCTCCAAGAATATGCCTTTTTGATGGCACATGACAGCGACGCCTTTAACCGTTTCGAAGCCTCGCAGACGATTGCGGCTATGGTGCTGCACACGCTGATCGATGCGGTGCAGATCAACGGCCCTATGGCGCTGAGCGAGACCTATGCGGAGGCTTTCGCGAAGGTCCTTCTGGATATGGACATGGACATGTCGCTCAAAGCTGCCTCACTTACATTGCCCTCGGTCTCGATGCTGATGCAGGAGCGAAAAGTCCTCGATGTCGAGGCGATATACGCGGCGAGAAACTTTTTGAAACGCGAACTGGTACGCCGCTACGGAGCAGAGATCCGTGTGCAGTACGACTCACTCAATGTTTCAGGCGAGTACCGCCTGGACAAGGCTGCTATAGGAAGGCGCAAGCTTAAAAACACGTTGCTCTCCTTTATGAGTGCGCTTCGCGACGAGAGCCTGGCGTTTGCGCAGTACGAACATGCGAACAACATGACCGACCGTCTCTCGGCACTTGCTTTATTGGCCAACTCAAAGACGCAGGCGAGAGAGAAGGCCCTGGGTGATTTCTACACCCGCTACAAGTCCAACACCCTGGTGATGAACAAATACCTCAGTGTCATTGCCTCCAGTGAGCTCAAAGAGACGCTTGAAAATGTAAAAACGCTGCTGAACGATGAGGTCTTTGACATCAAAGTCCCCAACCTCGTGCGCTCTCTTATTGGCTCTTTCGCCAGAAATGCCCTGCATTTTCATGCCGCAGATGGAAGCGGTTATGTTTTCGTTTCGCAGAAGATACGCGAACTTGACAAACTCAACCCGCAGATCGCCTCGGGTCTGGCGGGTGCTTTCAAGGATTACGGCCGTCTGAACGAGAAGGCCAAAGTTTTGATGAAAGAAGAGCTGGAGAGCATCATTTCCGTTGAGGGCTTGTCCAAAAACGTCTATGAGATCGTCTCGAAGATCCTGGGTGAAAAGTGATGAGCGGAACACTTTACTGCGTCGATGTCGAATCGACCGGGATAGATCTGAAAAATGACAGGCTCATTCAGCTTGCTTTTTTGAAAATCGAGGGCAGGCACATCGAAGCCTTTAACGATCTATGCTATACAGATATCGAAATGAACGACACGGTGATTGCCGTGCATCATATCACTAATGCCATGCTCGAAGAGAAGTACTGGCCCGATGAAACCGACAGTTTTATCGAACTTGAAAAGGGAAATCTCGAGGCGAACTATTTTATATCCCACGGCAATGCGCTTGATGTGGCCATGCTTGCGAATGAGGGCATGGAGCTGAAAATGCGCTGCATCGACACCGACAAATGCGCCAGGCAGCTGCTCAAAGAGACGACACGCTTTCAGTTGCAAGACCTGATTGGGCACTACCGGCTCAGCTCACGAGCGCAGGCGCTGGCCAAGCAGATAGGGCTAGGCGACATAGAGGCGCACGATGCGCTCAGCGATGCCTTGTGGCATTATGTTTTGTTTGAGCTGTTGCTGGAAAAAGCAGAGGGTGACATAGAGACCTTGGTCTTTTTGACATCAACACCGATGCTGCTTGAGAAGATCACCTTTGGAAAATACAAAAACAAAAGCTTTGAAGAGATCTTGCAAAAAGAGCCTCTGGAGCTGGTCTGGATGTACACTGGCATCGCCAGAGACTGGCCGGATCTGGAGTTTACCCTGGAACACTGGCTGAAAACCAAAGAGTATTTTTGGAAAAAAGCACAAAAAGAGAGAGCCGAGATTGAGCTTATTTCGCTCTAGACGTCTTGGCTGAGTCTGGAAAATTCTTTCTGTCCTCTACTACGAAAACTCCTCTTTGAGCACCAGTGCGTCCATTAAAACCGGCACAACGACCAGCGAGGCGATGACGGCAGATATCGTGCCGAAGATGAGCGCGACGCCCAGTCCGCCAAATACCGCGTCAGAAGCGAGGAGGGTGGAAGCCAGGATGATGGCGGCGGCGGTAAGCAGGATCGGTTTAGCGCGGGTAGCGGTGGCGTAGGCTATGGCTTCTCTTTGGGGCATCTTTTTCTGCAAGATCAAAGACTTGGTGAAGTCTAGAAGCAGAAGCGAGTTGCGCGAGGAGATGCCGATGAGGGCGATAAAACCGACCAGCGAGGTCGCGGTCAAAAAGAAGGTGTCGGCACTGAAGAGGTCCATGATAAAGTGGCCCAGGATCACTCCGATGATGGAGAGAAAGCTTCCTAGCAGGACAATTGCACTGAGCTTGAAGCTCTTGTAATAGACGACCATCAGCAAAAAGATCAGCACCAGCGCGGCGATAAAGGCGGCGCCGAGTTCGACGAAGGTATCCAGCGTCACCTCCATCTCCCCGTCCCAGATAAGCTTGTAAATCTTCCCAGTCTTTTTCTCGCTAAGGCTGAGGTTGAAAAGTCCCGTTTTTTCGATCTCATACTCGTCGGCGAAGTTCTGTATGATCACCGTGCGCGCGTCCATCAACGGATAGACCTGCGAGACCGTGTCGGTTTCGGCGACCACGCTGCTCATCTGGCGGAGGTTTTTAGAGACGATCATCGGGTTTGACCGGACAGACACAAGGGAAACGAGCTCGGTCACGGGGACCATCTGTCCCAGCGAATTCATCAGTTTTAACCCGGCCAGTTTTGCTTCGATTGCCTCTTTGCTCTTGGATGTCAGGCGTTTTGTCTGCGGAGAGAGACTGAGGTAGATAGGGATCTGGTCATCATAAACCGGGGAGTTCTTAACAGAGATCTGCATTCCCTCAAAGGCAAGATAGACGCTGTCGTTGAGCTGTTTGACATCGAGGCCGGAGCGTGCGATCTTGACGCTGTCAACGCGGATCTCGAATTTCTCATAGATATCGTCCTGGATGACATCAACATCGACAAGACCCGGAGTGTTTTTGAAGACCTGCTCGACTCTGCCGGCCAGGTGGCGTATCCCTTTGGCATCATCCCCGTAGATCTCGGCGACGACAGCGGCAAGCACGGGAGGTCCCGCCGCCGGCTCGACAAAAGAGAACTGCGTTCCGGCGTAGAGCTGCGAACAGCTCTTTTCGACGAGGGGACGGATGCGCTGGACCATCATGTAAGAGGGCTCTTCGCGATGGTGTTTTTTGCTGAGATTGACAACGATTTCGGCGACATTTTCGCTGTTTTTAAAATGTGAGCCTTTGACGAGACCTGCCAAATCAAGGGGGCCTCCCATCCCCAAAAATACCTCCATATCAAGGCTCTCTTTCTCCTGCTGGAGCAGGCCCACAACGCACTCGCTGACCTCTTGGGTCTGGTGGATGGAAGAGCCGCCGGGGAGGGTGAGGTAGATGGAGAAGGTGTCATTGTTCTTGCCCGGAAGCATCTTCGCCAGAACAAGCTCGGTAGGGATCATCATCACCGAAAGAACAAAGGCCGCCAGGGTACCAAGGAGGATAAGACGTTTTTTTATTTTGCTCTCAAGCGCTTTGTAAAGTGCATTTTCAAATTTCTTAAGCATCTTTTTTCTCCTTGGTGTGGCCGGGTTTTTTCAGCAGGCGCGTGGCGAGGTAGGGGGTGAAGATATAGGCCACAAAAAGCGATGCGATCAGCGCGACAGGCACATTGGCGGGAATGGGTTTCATAAACTGCCCCATCATCTGCCCGACAAAGGCCATCGGGATCATTGTGAGTATGATCGCCAGTGTGGCGATGTTGGTCGGCGGTCCGATCTCGTCCGTGGCCATCGTCATCAGTTCGTCCGCGTCCATGTCGGCCGCATCTTCGGAGTGGAAATGGCGGTGGATATTCTCGATGACGATGATGGCCGCATCGACCAAAAGCCCCAGACTGAGCAAAAAGGCAAAAAGGGTGAGGCGGTTGATCGTCTGGCCGCTGAGGTAGGCGACAAAAAGGGTGATGGCCAAAATCGCCGGCACACTGAAGGTGACGATCAGCGACTCCCGCCAGCCCAAGACAAAGATAAGCAAAACGGCGATGATGACAATGGAGAGAAGCAGGTGAAAGACAAGCTCATTCACGGCCTCGTTCGCCCGTTCGCCGTCATTTCGCGTGACGACGTAGGAGATGCCTGCCTCTTTGAGCTGCAGCGTGTACTTCTCAAGCTCTTTGACGACGGCCTCGGCGATAAGAACGGCGTTAGTGCCCTGAAGTTTGGAGACGGTGAGTGTGACCTGCTCCTGCAGGGCAGAAAAGCTTCCGTCTTCGTGCTTCATAGAGATCATGGCGGATTTGAACTCCTGGATAGTGTGCCCTTTGCTGACGCTGGCGACCTGCTTGAGGTAGATGGGCGAGCCGCCATAGGAGGCAACGATGATGTTGCCGATATCGTCGGCCTCGTCGATGGCATTTTTGATCCCGAGCATCACGATCTCATTGCTTATCGTGCGGTTTTTGATCGTAGGTACATTGTAAGAGAGCGCCTGCACCGCCTGGACTATCTGTCCCATGGAGAGGTTATAGCCCGAGAGCTTGTGCAGATCGACGAGGATGTTGTACTGGTGCTTGTGGCCGCCTTTGACATTGGTGACGGCGACATTCTCCAGGCTGTTGATGTGGTGTTGATAAAACTTCACCTGGTCATAGAGTTCGGAGGGTTTCATCTCCTTGTTGTGTGCATAGAAGGCGACGGAGACGACAGGGATGTCGATGTCGATATCGAGGGGTTTGATGATGGGCTGCATCGCCCCTTTAGGAAGGATATCCATGTTTTGAAGGACCTTGTCGTAGACCTTCAGGTTGGAATCCTCTTTCTCCTCGCCAATGTAAAAGGCCGCATTGACGATGGCCACATTGTCCATGGCCATGGCGTTGATGGTCTCGACGCCCTTGATCTCTTTGAGTTTGCGCTCAAGGGGTTTGACGATGACCTTCTCTATCTCTTTTGCCGTCGCTCCGGGCAGGGCCACGATCACGGTAGAGCCGCTCACGACCATTTGCGGGTTCTCTTCGCGCGGCATCAGCGACAAGGCAAGGTATCCCAGTACCAGCAAAAAGAGCCCCAGAAGCGGGGTCAGCGGGTTTCGGATAAATAGCCGGGAGAGTTTTCCGGCGATATCTTTTGGCTCATACATCTCAGTCTACCTCTACGGTCGCGTACATACCCGGATAGAGGTGCACTTTGTGGGCATCAATGGAGATCTTTACCTTGAAGGTGTGCGTCATCGGGTTGGAGGAGGGGATGATGGCATTGACCTTTCCCTCAAGTTCAAGCGCAAAGGAGGGGATAGTGACCTTCACCTTTTTGCCAAACTGGATGCGCTTAAGTTCGCTTTCGGCTATCTCTACGGAAACTTTGAGTGCAGAGAGGTCCGAGAGGATGATCGCAGGCATTCCGGGCATGGCCATCTCGCCGACATTAATGTTTTTTGCAATGATGACGCCGTCGTTAGGCGCGGTGATACGGAGGTAGCGGTACTGGCTCTTGACCTCATTAAGACGTGCCTGTGCAATAGCAATACTGTCTTCGAGGTTTTTAGCGGCGAGTTCGAGGTTTTCCACCTCGTAGCGCGAGACCATGTCTTTTTGCAAAAGCCTTCTGTGGCGCTCCAGATTGAGCTTTACATTGCCGTACTGGTTCTGGTACATCTGCAAAGAGAGTTCAGCCTGGCGCACGGCCGAATCGATCTCCTTTGAGTCGATGCTGTAGAGCGGCTGGCCCTTTTTGACCTGCTCTCCTTCGGAGACGGCCACTTCGGTGACAAAGCCCATAAAACGGCTGGTGATCATCTTCTCATTGTCGGAGATCACTGTGCCCGAGAGGATCAGGCTCTGTGCGCTCAAAAGGCCGGCAAGTGCCAGTGTCAGTACAATAATTCGTCTCATCGTTTTTCTCCCTGTATCAATGCTAGGCGTTCAAGCGCGAAGATCTGTGTGTTGCGGCTGTTTTCCGCTTTTAAAAGCTGGAGTACGTTTTCCAGCCAGCTGCTTTGTTTGATGATGACATCGCTCATCGAAGCGAGCTGTTCGTTGTAGCGTCCCTCATAATTTTCATAGATCTGTCGAGAGAGCGAGAGTTCGCTTTTGAGGCTTTTTATCTCGCTGTTGGCCGTCTGGATCTTCGTCTGGATCTCTTTGACCTTCAGTGCGATGCCTTGCCTCGCCAGTTCGCTCTGTGTCTTCATCTTGAGCGTCTCAACGCGGGCTTTTTGTATCGCCGCCGCGTCGCCTCCGCCGCTAAAAAGGTTCCATTTGAACTGCAGGCCCACCGTGTAGGACTTGTGGTCATTGGCATCGGCTAAAAAGGTGTCATCGCTTGTCTGGACCTCTGCCATAGCGCCGAGGGTGGGAAGGTAGCGGGACTCTTCGGCGACGAGCATCTGTTCGCGCAGCTGCAGGGCCGCGGCGGCTTTTTGGATGTCGATGCTGTTGCGCAGTATCTCTTCGGCGGAGATCTGAGGCTCGGCCAGATCATACGCCGGCGTTGTTATCTCGCTGACCTCCTGGTTGAGCAGAAAAGAGAGGTAGTGGTAGAGAAGCTCCTGATTGGCTTCAAGCTCGACGATGATGCGCTGGACATTGGCCTTTTTGGACTGCACCTCCAAGAGGTCGATGTTTTTGGCGTAGCCCTCGGAGATCATCTCCTGTGTCGTCTCTTCGAGGCGGCTGATGTTCTCGAAGATGATGGAAAGGTTTTCCAGCGAACGCTTCAGCAGCGCCATGTCAAAATAGCTCTTGCGCGTCTCGTAGACCTTCGTGTTGAGCTGCTCCTCTTTTTCCAGAAGCGAAATGCGGCGCATAGCTTTGGCCATGTTCTGATAGGCGGTGATCTTGTTGCCGGTATAGAGCGGAAGTGAATAGCTCAGTTTACTCTGGAAGTGGTTGCGTGCATCGGGGTAGTTGAGGGCTTGCACAGGTGCGTCGGGCGGGATAGTTTCGCCTAATCCGAAGTCGTTGAAGCTCGCCTCGCGTGAGCCGAGCTTGAAACCAAAGACATTTCCCGCATCGTTGGAGCGGGAAATGTTCTGCACGAAGTCAAGCTGACCATAGTCCTGAGAAGAGGCCATATCCACGCTATAGGAGGCGCTTTGCAGGGCATATTCGGCCGCCTTTAGCTCAAGGTTCTGCTTTTTGATAAGCTCGAGGGCATGTTCGAGAGAGATGGGCTCGGCAGAGAGTGACACGGCAGAGAAAACGATAAAAATAAAGAGTCTCAAGCTATCCCCTTCATAGGTTATATTTTTAATTATCTAAGATTATAACACAACTTGAAGTCGATAGCGGGCAAAAAAAGATGCTATTATTCGAAAAAAAGGAAAAATCATGCTGGTTCATATTGTCATGTTTGCATTTAAAGAGGAGAACAAAGAAGAAAATCTGCATAAAACAAAGGCTATGCTCGAAGCCCTGCTTGAGAAGATACCGAGTCTATCGAGTATGGAAGTCGGGCTTGATTGTGTGCAGAGCGAACGCTCTTTTGACCTGGTGCTGACCTCGACCTTTGAAAATAGAGAAGGGCTGAGTGCCTATGCCGTGCATCCGGCGCATCTGGAAGTGGTGAGTTTTATCAAAGAGGTGACAGAAGTGGCGAAGGTCGTGGATTACGAGAAGTAGAAGCTGCACTCTAGCGAGCGCAGGCTGTTTTTAGAGAGCGTGCTCTTTTTTGTAGGCAACAAGGATCCCGTAGGCCTCGTCTTTGAGTAGAAGCTTTTTCTTTTTAAGCTCTTCGACTTCTTTGTCTGTGAGTACGAGTTCGCCTCTTTCAACTTTTGAAATCTCGTCGTCAAGCGCATTGTGCTTGTCAAAGATGCGAAGGAAATGGCTGTTTGCCTCGTGGTTTTCTTTCATGTGCGTGATAATGTCTCTGTATTCGTGTAACATATCGGATGATCCTTTGTGGGTGATGAGGTAGTGAGATTTTATACTTAAATGGCATAAAGTTAATTGAAATTCTTAATTTTTTTTTGCTATAGTAAACGCGATAAAAAAGGCAGGCCATGAAAGCGAACCCATTTCTGAGCATACGAAGAAACATCGCCGGCTTTGAGTCGCACAAAGAGCAGATCATTTCGCAGTGGATAGGTTACAGTGAACCCAAGAACATCCTGGAGTTTCACAAGGTCAATATCGCTCTTTTCAGAGACTATTATGCCTCGGGTGTTTTTGACTACTTTATGGCGGTCATCAAGCAGGAGATGACCCTTGGGGATTGTCCTGTGATGAGCGAACTCCTTGCCTACTTGAAAGACCGGGAGATCTCGGCAAACGAGCTCTTCACGATATGCAGCCATTTTCGCAAGTCGATTATCGACTTCTCCTACGACGCGAAGATCAACTCCAAGCAGCTTTTTGATGAGATCTCTTATGTTTTCGATGAGAATTTTTCGGGTGTGTTAAAGCTCTATACGGACACCATCTTTCAAAAAGAGCAGGAGATCGCGAAAAATGTCCAGCTTCTCAACGAGTACAAAAATGCCCTGGACGAGAGCGCCATCGTCTCCAAGACGGATGTGCACGGACGTATCATCTATGCCAATGATAATTTCTGCCGGATCTGCGGCTATGAGAAAGAGGAGCTGATCGGAAGATCGCACAATATTGTGCGCCATAAAGAGACGCCGGATGCCTTTTATGCACAGATGTGGGAGACGCTCAATACCAGACGGATGTTCAAAAGCACCATCCAAAACCGGAAAAAAGACGGCTCCTCTTACTACCTTGACATCACTATCGTTCCTATCACGGACCCCGTGGAGGGGGTGAGCGAGTTTATCTCCATCGGTTACGAGGTGACGACCCTGATCACGGCGCGTCAGGAGGCTCTGGACGCAGGAAAGGCGAAGGAGTCCTTCCTTTCGTCGATGAGCCATGAGATACGCACGCCGCTCAATGCGATCCTGGGCTTTGTCTCGATCTTGCTTGACGAGGAGAATGACCCCCGCCACAGCCACTACTTGCGTATCATCAACAACAGCGGCGAAAACCTTTTGGGTATCATCAACGACATTCTGGATTTTTCCAAGCTGCGTAGCGGAGCTTTCAGCGTGGAGCAGAAGCTCTTCAATCCCCACGACGAATTTGCCCATGTACTGGAGCTTTTTTCGCAAAGTGCCTATGCCAAACGTATTTTGATCCGCTCTTTTATCGATCCCTATATGCCGTTTGAACTGATCGCCGACCCCTTGCGCATCAAGCAGGTCTTCTCGAACCTGATCTCCAATGCGATCAAGTTTACCCCCGAGCAGGGTGAGATCGAGATAGTGGTCGAGTATCGAAAGAAGATGCTCAAGATCTGTGTAAGCGACAGCGGAGAGGGGGTTAAAAAATCGGAACAGGAAAATATCTTTGATGCCTTTAGGCAGACCAAGGATACCCAGGGCGGAACAGGTCTTGGACTTTCGATCTCAAAAGAGCTGGCTGAGCATATGGGCGGAAATATTACCTATCACGAGCGCAAACCCAAGGGGAGCCGATTTGAGTTTGAGGTCCCTGCAGGCGAGCCTGCCGTAGAGCTTGCCTTTCCCTTTGACCCGGCGCCTTTTCAGAAGCTTCGCATCGCGATCTTTTGTGAAGAGAGGGCGTTTGAGTCGCAATTCGCGTTTATCCGCAAGTACTGGGACAGTTTTAAGCTCAACACCTTCTGCATTTCGAGCCTGGATGAGGATGAATATGATCTTCTCTTCTTTATCGACGCGCATATCCAGAGTCAGCACAGAGAACAGATCGCCAATCTCAAGGTACCAAGTATCGCCCTGCTCAATACTCCGAGTAAAAAGTATGAGAAGTGCGCCTATGTGACGCCTTTGGTCTATCCCGTCTACTGCGAAAAGATGTACCATGCTTTTTTAGAAGCGCTGCAGTTAAAACCGCAAGATGACGGGAAGTATGTCAAGCGGCAAAAACAGCGCCGTTTCAAAGGGCATATTCTGGTCGCGGAGGACAATGTCGCCAACCAGGAGCTGATCAAGATCATCCTGAAACGCTATGGACTGAGCTACTACATCGCCTCGGACGGTCTGGAGGCAGTGCAAACCTTCAAGGTGGCCGATTTTGATCTGCTCTTCATGGATGAGCAGATGCCTCGAAAAGATGGACTGGAAGCGACACGCGACATCTTGAAATATGAAAAACAAAAGCACAAAAAGCACACCCCGGTTATCGGGCTGAGTGCAAATGTGATCGGGGGAGCAAAAGAGCGGGCCTTCTCCTTTGGCTGCGACGCTTTTTTAGGCAAGCCTCTGGTGATACGCGAGTTTGAGGAGATCTTGCAGAGATACCTCATAGAGCAGAACAGTGTGGAAAACGACCCGAAATCCGAGGAGTTCAAACAAGGGCGCATCGATTTCAAGATGCTCAAAGAGGAGCTGATGCTCGATGATGAGGAGATCACCCTTCTGCTTCAGACCTTTGTGGCCAAGATGAAGAAATCTTTTCCTCTTCTTGGGCGCGCTATAGAAGAAGAGGACTACGAGAAGATCTCGCTTGAGGCCCACTCCATCAAGGGCTCAGCCGCTAACTTTAGGTTTGAACGCCTGGAGCGTCTGGCCGGCGCCATAGAGCGCTCTGCGCGCAAAGAGAGTAAAGACATGGATTACAAACAGTCATTAGAGGAGATGGAGGAGATCATGGGCGACCTGATGGCCTAAACCGGGAGCCTACTCTTCGAGGTAATAGCCCATTCCCGAAGCGTTTTTGATGATGTCGGTCGGCAGCTTGCTGCGCAGGCGCCAGACGAGAGTGCGCACGCTGTTCTCAGTCGCTCCCTCGTTCTCCCATACATACTCCATCGCCTGAGAAAAACTCACAACCAGACCGAGCTGGGCAACAAGAAGACGGATAAAGGCGTTCTCTTTTTTGGTGAGTTTTATCTTCTCGTTCTTGTAAAAGGTCTCGCAGCTGCTGATGTCAAGATGATAGTCATGGGCAAAGGGGACAATGGGCTGGTCCGTGACCTTTTTGGTATAGAGGAGTTTTTCCAGATGCTCTTTGTCGACTTTTAAGGCGTCGATATCTTCTTTGAGTTTGCGCTCTTCTTTAAACTTATACAGCGCCATCTGTATGGTAGGGTGTAGGCTTTTAGGATCGAAGGGCTTGACGATGTAGCCATAAGGCTCGGTTACTTTCGCCTCATCTAAGATCTCGTTTTCCGCGTGCGAGGTGAGATAGATGAAGGGGATGGCGTATTTGCTTCGGATGTGCGCGGCAAGGTCGATCCCGTCGGTGCTCTCTTGTAAAGAGATATCCAGTAAGATGGCATCGGGCTCGTAGATCTTGATCTTGTTGCGCGCCTGCATGGTGTTTTCAGCGATAGGAAGAACCTCATAACCGAGCTTTTGCAGGCTCATCTTAAGATGCATCGCAGTGACTTCATCATCTTCTACGATCAGGATCTTCTCTTTGTTCATTCGGCTGTCCTTAGAGTGGGGAAAATAAAAATAAATGGCTTATGGGCACCTCTAAAAACCCCAGTTGCCTTCAGCGATAGAGAGATGTTCACAAT